>DKYZ01000020.1:9002-20598 GCA_002493515.1 Porphyromonadaceae bacterium UBA7087
AAGAGGCAGGCGGGCGAGCTTACTGCATCGCACCGCTACAACCCGCTACCCTTGCTTCGGTCAAGATCTGGGGGGATTCACGGGGAGCTGGTCGTGCAGGACTCACCCGGGCACAAAATTACAACTTTTTTCCGATTCCACAAAAAAAATCTCACCCTACATGAAAAAATTCACCTCAGATATCCGCTTCAATCTCTCTTATCAGCCGCTCGACATCCCTTTTCAACAGCGGTATATGCCGTATGACAAGTCCCCACAGAAATTCTGCCTCCACACTGTCATAACCATGTATGATACGGTTCCTTGTGTTTATTACATCCCGGGCGTTTGGCAATTTTACAGTAGAATCCCTCTTCAATATCCGGTTTATGGCCTCCCCCATAATTTCCGTCTTACGCTCTACCGCGCATATTCTCAGGCGATCCTTCTCAAATACGTCAAACCGTCTCGGATAGTCGATAAAAAAGCCTTCAAGTTCATTGATTGCGTCAAGAACATCCTGAAGATGTTTCAGAATATACTCATCAGCCATATATAAGTTGTTTTGTCCGGTTAATATTCTGTATCAGATATTTATTTTTCAAGCCCTTCTCCACCACCAGATCGACCTTCCGTCCCAGCAGCTTCTCCAAAGCGTCACGTAGTCCGAAATAGTTTGCCACATAATCCCATCTCTCATGGTCGCTCGTATCAAAGCTAACAAGCAAATCCACATCGCTGTCGTCGTTGAACCTGTCAGTAAGTATGGAGCCAAAAACCGACAACGACTTGACCCTATGGCTTCTACATAAGGCGAATATACGCTGCATGTTCAATGTTATCAACTTCATATTCAATAATATCAGTATTACGATTGCAAATTTAGCGATTCTATAATAAATATCAATAACAGACCACAAGCTATTGTTTATAAATTTTCGGAAATATGTAAAAATTATCGGCCGGGACACCCTTCACGGGCTTCCCGGCCGATGTCGACTGGTATGATATCTATCCTTATTTTTCAGAAATCTGCCGAAGCAATCATCTGCGCACCATCACCTTCCTTCCGTTGATGATATAGAGGCCGGAAGGAAGCTCGGTCACGTCGCGGTTTATCCTCATACCCTGAAGATTGTAGATGACAACCTTGTCTTCGGCCGCTTCAACTGCCTCGACCGACATACCGCCGCCAACCTCCACTGTAAGCACTTCCGATATAAGCGAGCCACGCTCGCCGTCGAGAGCCTGCACGCTGTACGCATACTTCTGCGACGGGTCGAGTCCCGTCACCTCATACGAACAGATGCCGTTTCCGTCCATGTTGAACGCATCGGCATACGACGGGCCGACCTTGACCACACCGTAAGGGGTGAACCGGTCATATACATAATGCACGTTGATGTCGTCAAGCAGCAGGAAACCGCCGCTGACACCCTCTTCGCGTGTCAACACGAGACGGACACTGTCGGCTCCGGCTGTCTCCACCGACTCATTGTATTTCTTCTTTCTGTCAGCCACATGGCGCCATACTTCGCTCCACTCGCCGCCGACACATTTCTCGGCTGTCAGCACGATTCCGACTTTGCTCGGCATGAACCAGAAATCCACCTTGTCGATGGTATTGCCCGGCATAGTCATTGTCAAAGTCGCGCCCTCGTCGCGCATACGCAGCGACGGAGAGGCCTCGCCGTAGTCGTTCTCGTAGCGGGTCTGCTTCGCGGTCAGCGTCCATCCCTCCGGAAGATTCTGCGCGCTTGTGGAGAAGTCGTCGAAGCCATAGGTCAGCAACCCCTCTCCGTCGTGGGTGCTCGCATAGATATCGATGGCATAGTCCACGGCCTCCGGCATATGCATCCAGCGGGCCGTGAAACCGGTGTCGCTGCCGTTTTCAGCCGGCAATATCTCCGGACTCTTCTCCTCTATCTGGAGTGGAAGCGTACTGAAACGCACCTCCACGAGCTCGGAGGTCAAGGTCGTGAGAAAGGCTTTGGCATTGACCGTATATTCCGTCTCTGGCTCAAGACCGGAAAGGGAAATCTCACCGGGCACCTCAAGAGTCTGCACCAGAATCTCCTCTCCATCTTTTGTGACTGCGAGCTCATAACCCAAGGCCGACCCGTCGCCGTCGATTGCAACCGTAGCACTCTTACCCATTATGTCATAGACCTTCACCTCCGGCGACGGAATCTTATAATCCGTGCCACTGAGCAGGAACCGGCAGTTGCCCTCCTCATCCTCCTCTACCCAGTCGAAACCGAAGGCCGTCCGGTTGTTCCAGTCCTTGAAAGTGTAGGATATTATGTTTCGTGAGCCCGGGAAGGGGTCGCTCGGCGAGCCGGACGACGTGAATATGTTGGCAGCCTCCACGATATCCACCATCTGGTGGTTCTGGTCATAATTGGGCCGGTTGTTGTCCCAGGCCAACTGGTCCTCCTCTATATGCCATACGAGAACGCCGTGCCCGGGGAGGTATGTGTCCCACCCCTCCTGCTGGCGGTTCTCGATAAGAAAATACTCCTTGTCTCCCGACTTCACATCAACGCGATAGCACTGTCCCGTAGTGATATAGGGAGCGATCTCCACTATTTCGTTGTGTTTCGGATCGAGGGTCTCAGGTTCTGTCCAGCCTAAGGAATATCTCTCGAAAGCGGAGAATGTCGGAGGAGTGTTCTGGTCGTTGTTGTAGGTGCCTTGCGACATCACATCCCACTGACCGACGTTGTTCGGGGGATTCCCGAACGAGGAGCTGTTGTTGTAATGGTCGGCGAAACCGAGCACATGACCGAACTCATGCACAAACGTCCCGATTCCGACAGGATTGTGGTTCTGGCCGTTCACCTGCTGCGAGACCGTGTAGCGGTCGAATGTCACGCCGTCGACGTCAAATTCCGCCTGACGCTCATGCAGCTCCCAGCTGTGAGGCCATATGGCATCAGTAACGCTCGAGTCAGCCTGTCCGTAACCGGCGTAGAGACAGTAGACATTGTCCACCTTACCGTCGCCATCGGTATCGAAATCCTTGAAATCGACGTCATATTGCTCATCCACGAGTTTCACCGCCTCCTCGATAAGAGTATAAGTTAAAGAGGAGCCACTTTGGCCGGCATAGTCGGAATGCGTGCCCTTCACGGCCACCGGACCGAACACGCGAAACTGCGGGTCGTAACGCTCGCATGAGCCTTCATAATAGAAGTCATGGGCTGAGCCTGTCGCTCCGAACTCGGAGAAGCCCTTCTCATGGAAGAATCTCTCATAATATGCCACGGGATCAGGAGTGCCGGCGTTGTCGGAAAATTTCACATCGGCGAAATCCACGAGTATCACGAGCACGTCATGCTTTCCGAGCGTAGGCACATCGCTGATGCGCACTATCCTCTGCGGGCCGTCGGCAACCGCCCTGCTGCCGAGAGCCTTGTTTCTCGCAGCTTTCCATCCGGCGTCAAATGCCGCCATCTCCCTCTCCCTGTCAACAGAAGCGAGGAAAGTCAGCGCGGCTGCGTCACGTGCCTCCTCAGCTGTGGCCACGATTCCAGCCGGCTCAAGACGGCCTTCGCGGAATGTGGCGTATTCATAATTCCTGGTCTTCGTGTTGTAGCTTAGCGGATAGCCGTCAGTGGTCACGACAAGATTGCTGTACTCGTCGCCTATCCGGCGTATCGACAGTTCCGTTCCGTCTGCCTGTCTCACCTCGATAAGCCCCGGATATGCCGGAACGGCCGACGCCGTGGAGGCACCGAGCGCGAGAAGCGAGGCAAGCGCGATTTTCTTTGCGTTTATCTTCATGATCGGTTGTAATGTTTTTTATCAAGGATATCATTTCTTCATATCCTGCTATGATAATGGGATAAGGAGGCCGGTTCGGCGAGCCGGCCTCCTTGGTCAAGATTCAATTGTCAACTCAATCTATCATCAGTTTGAATGTGCGTGTCTTTCCTCCGTAGGTCGCGCGGAAGAGGTATACGCCGTCTGTCACGTCGAGTCTGATCACATTCTCTCCTGCGGAAAGGTCCGTCGAGAGGATGCTGAGACCGGCGACGTCGCTGACATTGAGCATACCTGCCTCGGGAACAATCACAAGGAGCCTGTCGCGCGAGACGCGCGAAATCCTCATGTCGCCTGCGGCCTCGATCCCCTCGACCTCGCTGAGATTGCCGCTCTCGTCAACCGAGTAGTTGCAGATGGCAGCCTCGGAGTTGCCGGTTGTGTAGACAGCCTTGACAGCCCAGGTGTAGAGACCCTTGTCCACGTTCTTCCAGGTATTGTCGGTGAATGTGGTCTCCGTGATGGCGTCCGGAGTGAGCAGCGTCCAGGTGGACTCGTTCTCCCTGTCGGACGACGGCAGGCGGTAAACCAGATAACCCTTCACCGGATACTCTACCGGAGCGAGCAGGGGATGCTCGGCGCTCTTGGCGGCGCGGTCGGCCCGGCTGACATTGAGCTTCATAGGCTCGGCATCGGTGATGACGCGCTGCGGCTCGGAAAGCGCAGGTGCCCTCTCGCCTGTCTTCACGTAGAGGTTCTCGCAGTAGATGTGGATGAGGTTGTTGAAATTGAAGCCCTGGGCTGCGGTCTGGAGCGTCTGCCATCCGTCACCGAAGTTGGCCCAGTCACCCTTTCCTATGATTGTCGGGCCGTCGTCCACGCCGAGGGCGTTCCCCTTGCCGTGGAACTCGTAACCCACGAGGAGCATCTCGTCGCCAGTCACATGATAGGGAGCATCCAGCTCTATCTCGTTCCAGCTGTCGAGCTTGATGTCTATGCCGTTTCCGGTAGCGACCTCGTCAACCGACATATCGCTGTTGATGCGCCATACCTTTGCGATCCAGTTTGAGCTCGGGTCTACGGGATTCGATGCGCTTGACGTCGGGAAGATGGAGATGCGCGTGATGTCAAGCTCCTTCATACCCTTGGCCTCCTGGTCTTCGGGAGTGAAGAGCTGGGCGGCGGCGCAGAAACCGGTCGATGTGCCGTAGCCGGCATACGGAGTCCCGTCATCCCAATGTACCCATCCCTCTCTCGGGGCGTACTCGCCGGGCTTGCGCCAGGTAATCTCAATATTGGAGTTGTCGGCTGCGGGGAATACCTCCACGAATCCGGGAATCTCCTTTATCTCCTTGAGTTCATAGGCGAGTTTAACGGTATTCTCGGAAATATCCATCGGCTCGCTTATCTCCTCATAAGCGGGAAGTACGATTCTTGCGGTGTAGCGGTTTGCCTTCGTCACCTCCGGAATCTCGATATGGCCGTTGGCGTCTGCCTCCGCGCTATACTGCGTTTTGTTGTTGCGCGTAATCATCATCCTCGCGCCCTGGGCCGAAAGACCGTTGTCCGTGGCAAGGTCAACATTGACGAGAGCCACCTTCCCCTTGGGCATCACCTTAGACTTCGCAGCCTTTGAAACCATACCGCCGTCGAACACGGCCTTGACGGCATACTGCCAGTCGGTGTCGGCAAGGGGTTCCCAGGTCTTGTCAGTATAAAGCTCATCCTCGACCGGCTGTGCGTTCAGTTTCGTCCACTTCGATTCATCATCCGCTGCGGAAGCCTCCATACGGTAGATATCAAACCTGACGTTCTCCCTCTTTATGTCATCGGGGTCAGGAGTGTCTGTCATATGTGCAGACACGAGGAATGAGCCTGTTGATGCAACCCATGTCCACTCATATTTCCATGTATTGTAGTTTAGCATATAGTACCAGCAACCATCCAGGTCGTCTTTGTCATCTATGACAAACGGAGCATTACCCTCTGAGGATGTCGCGGCATAACCGAAGTAATAGTTACTCTCCGGATTGACCTTTACCGGGGTGTCAAGCTTGACGGTAATCCAGGTGCCGACCTCGTAATCCTCTACCGTATAATCCATTCTGACAAGCTGCGTCTGCTGTCCGAAACTGTTCTCCTCCCAGATGAGCGGAGAATATGTCACAGGCGCGTTGGCATAGAAACTTAAAGCGTCGAAATAGAAATCACCATGGGAGTAGTTCAGGCGGGACTCCTTTGTCGAGCGCTGTCCCACGATATATTCCGTTCCATATTGCAGTGTGTACTCCGTAGTAGGAATCTGGCTTCCTACGAATATATCGGCTGTGACTGCTGACGTCGGCGCATTCCAGGCAAGACGGGACTCGCTGATATAGTCTACCGCGTTAAACTCTGAGGGAGCAGGCGATGCGAACGCAAGATCCACATCGGCTGTCTGTGTCTTCTCTGAAACCTCAATATCGCTTACGCTTGTCTCATAGAAGGGTTTCAGAACCACTATCTTGTAATCCGAGAAACGCACATCCTCGAACTCCACGGATTCTTTCCCTGCCTCGACCGTCTTGCGAACACTCTTGTCGTCACCTATGAGGTTGACCACTGCACCTTCAGCAGTTCCATAGTCAGCATCTACATTGACAGTAAGAGTGGCATAATGACCCTTGTCGACACCGTCGGAGAATGTGGCCTTGGAGTTCACGCCGTCGCCCCACTCATAGCGGTTGCCATAAAAGGATGTAACAGCGAAGCGGTAAGGTTTATCCTCCAGATCTTTCCATGTCTCGTCGACATAGCTCATCTCTGTGACTGGGGTCTCGTTCAGCTTGGTCCAAGACCATATACCGAAATTCTCAGTACCCGGGTCAAGGCGATATACATTGTAACCCTTCGCCTCGGTGCGAGGCGGAATCTTCGTCAGCGGCGAGTAAGCCACAGGCGCGTCAAACAGCTCGAAACCGGACTCGGAAACCTTTCCGTTTTCAGGCTTCTCTGCCTTGGCGGCAAGCACATCCTCAATGGTTATCGGTTCGCCGAGACGCATGGCCTTGGCAGGTTCCTCTGTCGGCAGCCAAGCCACGGGAGCGGAATTGGGATAGTTGCCGAATGTGGCGCGTATAGCCCAGTTGTAGTCCATCTGGCCTGGAAGCAGATCATGCGCGGTAGTCCACATGTTCATGTCGGGATTGAACAGACAGTCGCCACCATCCACCACCGGCCCGAAGTCGAAACCGATAGGGAGTGATCCTGTGAGCGCATCGACAGTGTATCCTACTATGAGACTCTTCTCCGGATCTACCTTACAGGGCTTGGAAAGTATGAACTCATTCCAGTCACCATAGGTCATCGGCTCCACTTCCTCCTGATATACCAACGATTCGTTGCCTTCCTCTCCCTGCCATACGGAAATGGTGAACCGCGAGCAAGCTGTGGGAACAAAAGATATCGACTGCACGTAATACTCACCGTCAACATCAAGCGACTGAATCTCATCGGATGTATAGCGGTGGCCGACAAGCATGTTGTAGGCGCCTCCGAAGTTTCCGGCAACGGAATCCTCGCTCTTTGTGGCGATTATATTCTCAATCGGAGCTGTCCAGGAGATCTCGGCTTTGTCGCCTTTGTCAAGAGCAATGACGCTGTAAGGCGAGGCCATGACAGGATTCAGTCCGATTTCGTTCCATTCATACGGCGTCTCGGGAGTTCCGTTGAATCTCATGCCTCCGTAAGAGACCGTTGAATAACCTTCTGCCTCGATAGTGAATATAGGATAAGACTTGTTGGCATAGACACCCTCAATCTCAAATTTGCCTTCACTGTCGGTGGTTTCGGTCAGGTCATTATCTCCTGAGAGGAAAATCTGCGCTCCTGCAATCGGGCTGCCGTCGGCTTCATTGACGACACTCCCCTTGAATGATATCTCCACGAGCTTTTTCATGGTGATGTACATGACGGCAGCCTCGCCGGCATTGGTCATTCCATTGGCGTTACCGTCCTCATAACCCTTCATGGAAGCCTTCAGCATGGCGTATCCAGCCGGATGATATGGAATTTCATACTTGCCGTCTTTGTCGGTGACAGTCTTGAGACCGCTGGTGTTGTAACTGTCGCCACAGACATCAACCCCTGCCATAGGATTACCCTCGGCATCCCTGACTGTTCCGCTTATCGAAACCGTCTTGGAATGGTCGATATAGAAGATTGCATTAGGGATATAGGAGTAGTAGCCTCCGGCAAGCGATGATGGCTCCGTGCCCGGTTCAATATATGCGCCACTTGGCAATGAGCGTGTGGCGCCGATTCCGGCCTCGCTGACGTAAGAGGCCATGCCATAGCCATTGTTAAGCATCAATATGGAATCATGATCACCTACAAGAAGCACACAGAGATTGCCGCCGGCATACTCAAAGGGGGTATCGAATGGAATCTCAAGCTCATAGACACCGCGCTTGAGGTCAATCGGGCCCTCGAATACCTTGGTCAGATATGATGTAGGAATCCAGCCCGAGAAAAGATTCTCCTGGTTGGTATTGCCGACATAGAGACGGAACGGAACGCCCGGATAATCCTGATCCATGCCGAAGCGCACCTTGAAGGCAATCTTTTTCAAAGTGCCGGCTATATTTCCGAAACTCTCACCATTATAGATTGTCTCGCTGTAGATGCTGCCGCAATATTTGAAGGGAGCAAGGTCTGAAATATCGGATGACGTACCTATCGAGACGGCACGTATACCGTCCTTCTGGACCTCCATTTTGACAGGAAGACTTGTATTGTCGCGCTCGCACTCATCGCCCTCCATGACGACACGGCCTCGTATTGCCATTTCTCCAATGATTTCAGGCACTGTCCACTTGATATTGGCAGTTGCCGAAGCTCCGGCAGCCAACGGACGGGATACAGTCTGCTCACCGAGCACGTTGTTGTCATCATCTATAAGCTGCACCTTGAAAGACGTGGAGTTCCCGGACCCTTTGTTGGTATATGTGACGCCTGATGTAAGCACATCGCCGGGTGACGGCGCGGTGTTGAGGTTAATCACGGAAGTCGCCTCCATGTTATTGTCAAGAATCTCCTCAATGCGGAAGTCGTCCATCCAGACAAACTTATCGGCGTCATACAGATGCCAGGCGAAATAGAACGTACCCGTCTCGTCAGCGGTAAACTCAGCCTCGGCAGGAGCAAAGTCTGGCGCTGTAACATCTGTATATGACATCACAGTAACCGTCTGCCTATCGGCCCTCCTCTCCTTGCCATAAGTATGGCTAAGACTCCAGGACCCCATACGATTGCTCTTGATGTAGAACGACGAGCGATATCTCTTACCCTTTTCAAGATGCACTGGAGGCGAGAAAAGAGTCTCGTCATAAACATCATTGATAGTGGGCGGATTATAACCCATTGCGGAACCACTGTTATATGCCTCCTTGTGGCCCACACCAAGGGTAAGGCCATCCCCGTTGTTGTCAACGATTGTCCAGGTCGGCAATGTCGTGGGATCCTCCCATCCCTCGTAAAGTGGAAGCGAGGCTATACCCTCTACCAGAACACCCGGTGTAACGGCTGTTCCGCCAAGTCCGGCCGCGGTGCGCGTCGTCACCTGATATACATAGTTGCCGTATTCAGCAAGGTCGGCATCCTCGAAGATTTCATCGTCAAGCTCGGTGGCGAGCACCTTGTTGCCCGGCTGACGTACCACACGGTAAGTGATGCCGGTGGGGTCATACCAACCGCCACGGATACCGAACTCCGGCTGCTCCCAGTCGAGTGTGATGACTCCGGCCGCAGCATCATAGTCTACAGCCAGATTCTCGGGTGCTCCCGGCATATCCACTCCTATGAAGGTATTGACAACTGCAGCCTCGCTGTCGCCGGTGGTGTTGCTTATGATGACACTGTAGGTATGTTCGCCGGCGGTCGGAGATTCGTCCGTCCAGCTCATCTCCGCTCCAGGCTCTACACCGGTTTCGATGGATGTGGCAAGCTGCCCGTCCTTGAATATCTTTAATCCTGAAAGAACGTCGAGCTCCTCACCCTGCTTGCTCAGCGTTGGGTTGGTCCACTCAAGGCTCATGGAGATCTCGCCATTCTTGCCCGGTACCTGGCGAAGGTCGCCGACAACCTCCGGCACGGCATTGTTGCTCAGCATCTCCAAGCGGAAGTTGTCGATGCTCAGTGAATAGCTCAAAGCTGTCCCGTTTTCCCGGAAAGGCGTCACATCATGAATTCCTATATAATAGATACCTTCTGCCGGCACCTCGAACTCCGCACTCTTGTTGCCCCATTCCTGACCTACATAATCAAGAAGCAGTGTCTTTCCATCTTCAGGATCCGTAGCGGAAGTGACAAGATAGGTATGCATATCTGAATCAAACCAGTTCTGCACATCAAATGACACCCGGTAGGTCTTACCCGTCTCAAACTGGAAAGCCGGTGTAATGAGCCAGTTGTCGCAACCGGTCTTGTCCATAATCGTACGCTGCGAAAGCTGAACGTTGAAATCATACTGATTCCATTTCCACTCAGTTTGAGTAGCGTTGTTGACTTTGCTCCAACTCTCTAAGCTCGATTCCTCCGTGAAATCCTCGAAGAATGGAAGCGGAGCTGCATCCACTCTCTGCGGAGACTCGTTTCTCTCTTGCCCGGTGCCGGCCGACTGGGGATTAGGTACCCCGCCGTAGAGCGCCGACAGCGACAGTCCGCAGCATCCCGCGGCCGCCAGGGCGATGATCGGTAGTTTGTGTCTCATTTGGTTAATTGTTAGTTATTGCTGATTATTAAAATTTGTTTCTGTTTAATCTTAGCATCCGTATTATGTCCGTCAAGCCGACTCAAAGTATACTCCGGAGGCTGATTCACGTCCATCCCAAGCAAAAAGCCGGTGGATTCGATTTCCCAAAATTAGAATTTTATATCAAATCAGTGCAAGCCTTTTGCCTCCATTTATATCCTGTTTCAAGAAATAAAGACCATCTGACCTGCAAAAAAGCTTCAAAAGCAGACATTTTCATGAATGAAAGATAGTACGCCTTACCGCAATAATTCAGTTATTTCATGAAATCAAGAAACCGTTTGGATTAAAATTGCTATCTTCGCGCATGATTTAAAACGACAGAAATGAACAGCCTCAACATATTCCGAAATCTACGATTCATTCTCCCGGTTATCCTTGTTATGACCGGGATTCAAACCCATATCCGCGCCGCCTACGCCGACATGGATGTCTATGTGCAGCGTGCCGAGAAAGCGATGGAGGAGAACTCCCCCGCCATGGCGATAGGGATGTATTCACAGCTGCTGAAGGAGTACTCTCCCAACGCACCAGAAGAGGATCAGACTAAATATGCCGAGACATTCATGAAGGCATCCGACGTCTGTTTCGATCAGAGTCGTTTTCTCGAGAGCCTCGAGTTCGCCACTTCAGGCCTTAAGGCTGCGGAAAGAGCTGACGACAACTACATGATAATGCGTCTGCTCGGAAATATCGGTAAAATCCATGCTGTTTTCGACGACCATGAGCGTGCTGTAGCTTATTATATGCGTGGCTACAGGATATCACTCGACAAAAACGACCCGGCTTACCAATACAAATTTCTTCTTAGTCTTACGATGGCCTACGTAAGAGCCGGTAATGTGGACAAAGCCAAAGAATGCTTTCGAAAGAGGACGCTTGTGCCTATAGTCAATAGGGATTCCGAAACCAATTTCTTCAACAATTATCTCCAGGGAATGATTGCCGAGGCCGAGGGAGAAATTCTTCTGGCACGCTATCATCACAAAGCCGCTCTCGATATTGCAGCTTGCGGCAAGTTCCCACCCCATTTTACAATCAACCAGAACTGGGAGATGGGCA
>DKYZ01000038.1 GCA_002493515.1 Porphyromonadaceae bacterium UBA7087
ATCTTGGCGTTGACATACCAGGGAGTATTGGAGAGTTTCATATTGTTGTCCCATGAACGGGTCGTCAGTTGCGCATCCACGTTGAGCCATATATCAAATGGAAGGTGAACCGCATTCTGCCACTGGAAAACAAACCCGGGAGTGTTCATCTTCATCGGTTTTCCACTGACTGGAAGAGAGAGCCACTGCTTCATCACGCCGACATTGACGCGCGGCTGCCATACGCCTACCTTGAACTGCCCCCCTGCAAACGCCTGGAAATAATGGCGGTGGTCAAGATTGGCGGTTCTGATAATAGTCGCCTCTCCTTCGGCGCCATAGGGTTCGGTGACGTGATACACGCCATCCTTGAAGTAGGTGTAAGACAGCTGGGCAAAGAACTGCCTCCACTGAGCCATATATTCCACCGTCTGCATCTTTGTAGGCTGCAGATAAGGATTACCGGTCTCGAACGTGAGACGGTTGATGTAGCTGACAGCTCCGTCAAGCTGCCCGTAGCTCGGGCGCACTGTCTTTCCCGAATAGTTAAGACCCATACGCACAGCTCCGATTTTCGTAGCCACATTCAGTGATGGGAAAATATTGTCGTAGGTCTTGCTCTGGGCGTCACGTAGCTCCCCCATCTCATAATAATCGAATTTAACGTGCTCATAGCGCAACCCGACACCGACGTTGAAACGTCCCAATTGCTGTGCCAACTGCACAAAAGCGGCTATGTTGCTTTCATCCACCCTGTTGTCCGCGTCAGGAACTTCAGGAATATTCGCTGTGAAAAGGTTGGTGGTACGTGTATCGGTATACTCCTCTCCCACCTGTATCTGACCACGCCATAAAGGATGGCTTACCACCAGTTTTTCGGCAAACATCCGGTTGCGGTTGGTCGAGACTGTCCTGACACTACGGTCCTCTCCCATCTCGCTACGCTCGTCGCTCGACGAGATTTCCCTGCTCTTATACCACAGATAATCGGCATTGAAATCAATGGAGAACCTTCCCACCATTCCGCTGTAATACAGATTGGCGTAGTGGCGTGGCAAAGCCGTGGATTTATTGTTGACCTCGGAACTGTAACGGTCAAGGAGAGTCCCGTTATGCCATACCTCGCTCGGTATGGCGCCATTGAGGTGATGACGGTTCCAGCTGTTCTGATAGTAAGCGCCGATGCTGTGACGGTCATTGAACATGTATGAGAAACCGATTTTCCCGGTCATGTCATTGTACGTCTGTTTGCCGACAGTGCGCAACGACTGGTTGTAGGTGCCTTTTGCTGTTGTCGTAGTCATCTCATTAGTGCGGTCGTCGCGGTTATCGCCATACCACCAGCCATAATTGGCAAACAGTTCGAGTCCACGGCTACGGTATTTGAGATCGATGGAGTTTCCCGTGCGGAAATAGTGCTGAAAACCGTTGTCTGTGCGGATAGTGCCGCTGAAACCGTCACCTTTCGGGGGTTTGGTGCGGATAAGTATCACAGCCTTCACGTCTGCCGCATACGCCGCGCCGGGATTGGTTATCACCGAGACGTTCTTCATATCCTGCGAGTTCAGCTGGGCAAGCTCCTGGAGGTCTTTTACCTTGCGCCCGTTGATATAGATTTCGGGAGTGCCTTTACCGAATACCTCCAGAGTGCCGCCGTTGTCAACCACCATCGGCACACGCGCCAGCACATCGTTGGCTGTTCCGGCGATGGCAAGCGAACTGCCCTCGATATTGGTGACAAGCGCGTTCCCTTTCATTATGGTGGTCGGCCGCGTGGCTTTGACCACAACTTCACCGAGCTCCACAGAGGAAGGGGTAAGCTCTATTATACCCAGATTTCCGGATGAGGGCACAGGCTCCGAGATTGTCTCATAGCCGACAAATGATACTCTGACGGTAATGTCGCCGCCCGTGTCGGTGCTTATTGAAAAAGCTCCGGCGGCATCGGTCACCGTCCCCGTCACATAAGTTGAGTCGCGGTAAAGCACGACGTTTGCATAGTCAATAGGAGTCTCATTTTCTCCTACTACCTTTCCTGTTATCTCCCGGCCGAAAGCCGTAGCCACCACTGACATGACGGCTATGAGAAGCATGATAATCTTTTTCATCTTACATCAGTTTTTTATTGATTTTTCTGATGCAAAATTACTGCTGAAAGGGTCTTAACGCCAAATATGAAAGTCTTAATACAGTAGATGTAACCAGCTGATAATCAATAGTCATATCCCTTAAAAGTCTTAATATCGCGCTGCTCGGTCTTAATGGGGTCTTAACTCTGGGGTCGGCTCAGCAGAAACCTGACAATATCCTCCTTCCCGGGCACTCCGAGCTTCTTCCTGACCGATGTTTTCCTGACGTAAATTGTGGATGTGGTCTGACCTGTAATCACACTGATCTCCTTGGTCGAAAAACCAGCCACCATAAGCACAATTATCTGCTCCTCCTTCAGGGTCAGGACACTCCCATACTTGTCGTGGAGCTTCCCGTAAAATCCCGAATAGAGGTTGTCGATCATCTCAAAGACATTCCTCCAGTCGACAAGCTCACCACCTGTCTCTCCCTCGATGGAGGATATTTTGCGCAGCATCTCACGGTTCTGTTCCGTAGGGGTCTCCGCCACCATCTTTATAATGCCGAGCTGCCTGAGCATGGCGCCGCGCAGTGCCGCCGAATCCTTGATTTCGGCATCCTGTTTCGCGGGAGCCGCCTTATATTCGTCTACCATCTTCTGCAACGCCTCGATGCGCTCTTCATTTTCCCTCTCCCGGTGTCGGCGTAGCCTGATGACCCATACCGCTCCGACTATGACAATCAGTGCCACAAGACTTATGACAAGTATTACCACTGTTTTGTGTTCACTCTCCGCCTTGAGGGCCAACGCCCTGTTCTGCTGGCGCAAAGCACCCCGTTCCGACTCCCACTGAGACGCTTTCACACGGTTGAAGCGTTCATTCTGGCGATTGTTGAGGCTATTGATATGCGTCAGCTTGATACTCCCGGTCTTCTTGAAGTCGATAATCGCGTTGAGCAGATTGCTGTAGCTGCGATAATAGGCATCGTCGTCCTTTCTCAACTTACCTGCCACACTGTCGGCCAACGCAAGATTTCGCGCGGCCCGACCTACATCACCGTTATTGAGCGCGTTAATGGCATATTGAAAATACAACAAGTCTGCAGCTCCGTTGTCTGGTCCGGCCTTACGGAATATATCGCTAATCAGCTCATCGCTTTCGGCACACCTGCCGTTCTCGGTCAGCAACTGCGCCCGTTCAAGTTCAAACAGGAATTGCTTGTCACCCCATTTATGGCTGCGGGCATAGTCGATCAGTTCATCAGCGAGATAGAGTGCGGAGTCGGTCTCTCCGGCATATTCGTATGCTGACAAAAGCATATACCGTGCCTCTATCCTCCTCATTGAATCCGTCTCCATCTGATGAAGTCTTTTCGCGTGTGGAATAAGGGGTCTGCCCTGATATTCGGATGCCCCGAGCAAAACGCGGGTCCTCAGTGTCTGCACCATAACTGAGTCAGGTACATTCCGGAGCGAGGAAAGGGAATCAAGCATGGCAAGAGCTCCGGGAGTATCCCCGACCCAGAATTTATACCATGCCATAACCATACCGCTGCGGACATCTCTCACCACGTCCTTCCCGCGATAATATTCATGGGCTATACGTATAAGGGAATCGCCGATCATGGATTGGTTGCGGCTCAGATGGCCATATCCCTTCAGATAATGGTATTTGGCTTGCAGGGAATCCTGTTTCAGCTCCGAGGGATCGATAGCATCCAGCATGGCCAATGCGCTGTCCGGACTGCTCCGCATCAGCTTTTCCGCCTTGTCCAGCACCTCATTATATCGCGACATAGACTTCGAGCAGGAAGCCACGCCCAATACCAAAACAGCCATCAATATGTATATCAATTTTCTCATTCTGTGCGTTGGGTTCTTTTTGTCAAGACACAAAATTACAAAAGGGAGGTTCTATTATTTGAT
>DKYZ01000049.1 GCA_002493515.1 Porphyromonadaceae bacterium UBA7087
GCGAGGCTTAATGAGGTTCTGTCTCGATGCGCCAGTCTGAAAAATCAAATAATAGAACCTCCCTTAAGAAGTTGCAGATATGGACTAAGGAGGCCCGTGTCATGTCTGTGGCAGGTTTCAATCCCACGGGTCTCACGACGACTGATATGAGAAAAACTTTTTCTTCAGCATTGCTTAAGGCCGCTGTCGCGGCGTGTGCCATTGCCGCCTGGCAACCCGTTCATGCGGGTTGGGAACAGGTGAGCAGCCATCCCTGCACGTATGCCCATTTCATCACGAGCCAGGGTACCTTCCTCCTCTCCGACCTCGACTATGAGCGCAACGGAGGCATATATTATTCGGAAGACCAGGGTAAGACCTGGGTAAAGACCGAGGTCAAGGACTACATCTACAACCGCTTTTATGAGGCCGACGGCTACATATGGGCTGTGGGCGAAAGCGGGAGGATCGCGCGGAGCAGCGACGACGGACGCACCTGGGAGGTGCTCAACTATACCAACGCGCTGAAGGGTGTGGTTGACGACAAGGCCCTTTCATATCTGGTGGCATACGCGATCGTGAAATATGACGGTCGCCTGTATATCGGCGACTTCGCCGGAGGCGGCGTGCTTTATTCAGAAGACAATGGCGAGAGCTGGAACCTCACCGACCGCGAGTCGATGACAATAAACGTGGGGGGTGTAGGCGAGATTGTGGATTCATATTACAATCTCATGGCCTACAAGGGCTACATATATGCGTTCGGCGCATACAGTGTGCATCGTTATGATCCGTCGGCCGACCTGTGGACGCCGGTCGACGTGAGGTCGAACTTCATGGGTGTGGCCACAATCTTCAACGACCGTCTCGTATGCGGCCGCTCTGTGACAAACTACGACCCCGCCGAGGATTATCTGGTCTGGACGGAGGACGGCGACACCTGGAAGGGGATCATGGCGCCCGAGCCGCGCACGGAATACGGTATAAGCCTCAATGTACGCGCCATCTATTCAGATGACAAGTGCATATACACGGCCGGCCCCGACGGGCGGGAGAAGAATCCCGAGCAGCCTGGCCCGGAGTATGTCCAAGCACCCGAGTTCTACTATACCTCCGACTTCGGCCTGAGCTGGACATACGTCCCCGGACTCCCTCTGAAGGGATTCCCCCTTACACTGACAGGTGACGACGATTACATCTATACCGCAGTATATTATCCGCAGCCAAACGTTGAGGAGAGCGGTCTGTGGCGTATCTCAAGGAAAGAGCTCGAGGGCGCCGGTGTGGCCTCTGTTGAAGGTACCGGATTTTCGGCGGCTGTCGGTAACGGGGTTCTGAGAGCCTCAGCTGTTGCCGACCGTATGGTAGTCAGGAATCTTGCAGGCGTTGTCGTGGCCGAGGCCCAGGGAGTCGCCAGTATGGATGTCAGGGGAATCGAGAAGGGTGTCTATCTCTATGAGGTAAGCCTCGGCTCGGAGAAAGTCGCCGGTAAGTTCGTAAGATAACCGGTAAGTTCGTAAGATAAAGGGAGAGTGATATGAAGAGAGCAGTTATTGCCCTTTCGCTGATGTCGGCCTCTTTGTGCATGACGGCTCAGGATTCCGCCATGACCTATTTCAGCTGCGGGTTTGAGGAGGGTATTCCCTCTTCGGCCGCAGTCTATGATAAGGATGGCTTCGAGCTGCATTACACCATGACCCAGAACGGATTCGCGAAGACCGACAGTTGGATCTGGATGCTGGAGGAGGGTACGGAGAACCATTTCGCGGCCTCTGCCTCTCGTTTCAAGGATGTTGACGGAAAGAAACCGGGGGCTGCCTCCGACTGGCTGGTGTTCGCTCCCGTATGGATACGTGACGCTGACGCAAATCTGAGCTGGGTGAGCCGCTCTGTCAATGACCAGTCGTCGCGGCCGAGCACATACAGTGTCTTCGTTTCGGAGACGGGCCCGGATCCATCATGCTTCACTTCCGCAGCGTTGGCTACGGTCACGGAGACGTCGCTCGATGAATGGAGCGCGCATAGTGTCGCGCTCGGTGATTATGCCGGCAAGCGTGTCTACATAGCCTTTGTCAACGAGAGCATGGATGCCGAGATTCTCGGCATAGACAACGTGACGGTTTCGGGTGGTCCCGGGCTGGCGGATCTGGAGATTACACCGGGACGGTATGTCCTCGGCCCCGACCATAGATTCAGCATCGGCGGCGTCCTTACCGCAAGTTCCGACGAGACGGTGACGTCGCTTAGCGTGAGCTGCGATATAAACGGCAGGAGAATTTCGGCCGATTACGATGGGCTTGCCCTTAAGCGTGGAGAGAGCTTCAGTTTTACCTTCCCGGAGGAGGTCGAGGCCGATTTCGGGGAGTGTGTAAGCTATACTGTCAACGCGGTTGTCAACGGTGTGGAGTTTGACCCGGTGGAATGTGCCACCACAGTGCTTGCCTTCCTGCCCGAGCGTCGGGTGGTGATCGAGGAGGTGACGGGTATGTGGTGCCAGTACTGCCCCAAGGGTATCGTGGCTTTCGACATTCTGCAGGAGCGTTATCCTGATACGTTTATCGGAATCGCCGTGCATATGATGGCCAAAGGCGATCCGTTGGCGCTCGACCATTATGCCAACAGCGGGACATTCCCCGGCGGGGTTCCGAGCGGCTGGATTGACCGTAAGGTCTACAGTACGGATCCGATGGTGCCGGTACTTGAGAACGGCAGCCGCACGTTTACCACGCTGATGGGTGGCTTCGAGACGTTGCTTCTGGAGCGTCTTGAGGAGGTGCCTATGGCGGATATTGCCCTGAAAGCCGATGCCGGGGGGGGAGAACTGGCGGTTGATGCCGAGATGAGGTTTCCCGTGGATTATGCTGATGCGGATCTTCGCCTGGCTGTTGTCGTGACGGAAGACCATGTATGGCAGAAGGGCTATTATCAGGAGAATGTCTTCAGCGGAAGCAGTGAGACGCTCGCAGGGTTTGAGAACCGTCCACCGAGGATTACTGATGACATGGAGTTCAATCATGTGGCGCGTGCCATATACGATGACTATCACGGCATAGCAGGGTCTTTGCCGTCGCGGATAGAGGCTGGCGAGACCTATTCTTTCACTCATGGTTTCAAGGTTCCGGAGGCAGTACTCGACTGGGACAATGTCAAGGTTATCGGTATGGTCATCGACAATGCCACAGGCGAGATACTTAACGCAGTGTCTGTGAAACCGGCTGTAGCGGGTATAGGTAGTGTGTCGGCGGACGCCGGCTACACCATATCGCATGAGGCAGGGCGAATCACGGTCAGCACTGCAAGCCCCGGCGAGCCGCTCGCCGTGTCAGTCATTGATATGTCGGGGCGCGCAGTGTCGGTGTCTGAGGGACGCGGCGTCGTCACCCTTGATGTCTCTTCCCTTTCCGGCGTCTATCTGCTCCGTGTCGCCACATCGGGCGCGGTCAGCACAGCCAAAATCGTTCTGTAACATTCATCTGAAACATATTCCCTTTTGATTATAAATAGTCAGCGGCGTCGCATCTGCGCT
>DKYZ01000059.1 GCA_002493515.1 Porphyromonadaceae bacterium UBA7087
AACCAACTGAGCTACATCCACCATTTCGCTTTCCAAGCAGTTTCCACTAAAGGCTTCGCAAGGTCTCTGCCGAAAAGCGATGCAAAGTTACGAACTTTTTTTTAATCTCCAAAATATTTTCGGAAATTTTTTAAAAAATTCAGAAACAAGCCTTGATTACCTTCTCCTCATTGCCGGAAATCACCTTGACTACGTAGATTCCCTTGGGGAGGTTGGTGCGGATCTCTTTGCCGTCAACGTCGGCAGAGAAGAGTTTCATTCCGTTGATGTCATATACCTCTACGGTGTCAGCGTCGCCGGATATGCTGATGCGTCCGCCCTGAAGGCATCTTACGCCGAAGCCGGAAGCAACAACCTGGTTAACTGATGTTGAAAGGCCTGTCACCACGTATGACTGGTAGGCGTAGTCGGGGCTCCAGGTATAGGCGATTGTGCCGCCGAAGATGGTGTTGAGGTCGTTGTCGCAGAAGGCCACTCCTGTGAAGATGCCGGTCTTGTCGATCATGGTCACGTTGCCCTGCTCATCGAAAGTCTCCTCCTGGTAGTCGTGGGTGAGGTTCTTGACCATCCATTCTGCTGCTTCGGGATTTTTCTCCTTGAAATAGTCGGCAAGCGGCATGAAGGTGTCGGCACCCGCGCCCTTGATGTATGCCTGCTGGCAAACGCCCATGGGAGTTGCGGCGAGGATGGTCCCGTCGTTAAGGATAGTGGTGGGGGCCACGTTGAGGGTGTTCTCGAAGAGGCGCGACTCGCCGTTGGCCAGGTCAAACTCCATTGTAAGGCTATAGTCAGGATACTCGGGATTGATGCCGAGGGCATAGCCCGGAGTCGCTCCGATGGCTACTTTCTTGCCGTCAGTGTAGGCGTCAATCTGCTCGTCGGTCATGTAGTCTTCGGCATCGGGATAGAGCTCCTCGTTGTAGCCGGAGTCGTAATATGCCTGCATGGCCTCGTCATATTTCTCTCTCTCCTCGTCCGACATGAAGTCTCTGACGTCGGGAAGCACGGGTGACTCGCCCGGATCCTCGGGGAGCACGAGCCCGTCGGGATTTACGTATGAGCTGCCGATGAGGTTGTATTCCCACTCCTCGCCTGTGGCGAGATTTTTGATCCCGGTGGATGTCTCGACGTTTGAGCCGATGTATTTTCCATCGGGGGAGAATCATCGATGCGATCCAGTCGTTGACAAGCTTGTTCTCCGCAAGCGCCGCTCCCGGAAGGAGGGAGGCTGCGGCAAGAATTGTAAGTATCTGTCTGTTTATATTGTTGTGAATAAATAAATAAGGACAAAGGTAACTATTTTTTCTCGTTACGCAAATATTTGTGGTTAAACTTAATTATGTTTAAGAATATTAAAGACATGTTCACAGTCAGGGACAGTGGATGTATCTTGTCTTTAGCCCTTGGACTAAGACAGAATGGCTATTTATTTCACCATTACTGGTCTCAAAAAAAAGCCAACCCCCTTGATAACGGGGATTGGCATTTGGTGTCGTAGACGTGTTGTCTGTGCTGTTCTGTAATCCTGTCAGAGTCTTATCTTATAAGCCTTGCGGCCAGTAGTGGTTGTGAGTTCTACAATTACCAGGCTTTCGGTGAGGCTGGTGGTCGCTATCTCACGGACATCGCGGTAGCTTCCAAGCTTTAAGCCTGTCATGGAATGGATTTCGCATTCGGCATATTCTCCGGCGATACGGATGAGTCTGGCCTGACGGTCGTATGTCAGGGCTGGAGTCTCGGTGTCGATGGCGGAGTCGATGCCCACCTGCGGTTTTTCGATTAGAATCGTCACTTTCGGCAGCTCCTTTGAGCCACGGGTCTGCATGCTGTAGTCGAAAGCGTCAGTGGAGCTGTTGTATAGACAACTGTGGTAGGGCGTGTCTGTCCCCGGACGGGTGCCCTCGAACATCAGGTTGGACGTCATGTCGCTGCTATGGCGTGCGAAGATACAGATGTTGCCGCCGTGGTATTCCATAGGCGTGTCAAATATGACAGTCATGGTCTTGCTGTCGGCCGCTACAGAGAGCTTCCCGTCATATACGGTTGTGAACTCGTTCTCAGGCAGCATCTCCTCTGCGAAGAAATCCGCGTTGTCCACTTCCGCCACACAGAGTTTCAGGTCCGTGACATATTCTTCCTTGATTCCACCCATAATGTCGGAGATGTGGTAGGTGAGACCTTTCAGCAGAGAGCCCTCTTCAATTTCGAACAGGTCGTTGGTATATATGGTCTGCACTGCGCTGTGGTTGTATATGGCGTAAATCGGGGCACTTGGCGTAGCCGTCAGTGGCTCCTCGGCGATAGTCACGGTCGTACCGACATTTATGACTGTTATCTCGCGTGATTCGCCTCTGTTGTTGTCAGGATTTTCATCGTCTGCGATCTCCACCTCCGGAGCAATCGTGAGTTTTCCTTCTGCCTCGGGTCTAAATGTAACAGGGAGGAAGGTTGACATCCTTGCCGGAATTATCTCGGTCGAGAGTGTCTCGTTCAGGATATTGCCCTCACCGTCTACGATACGCACTTTATATTCCGTGGCGTCGTGAAATCCGTTGTTCCTGATTTCCACGGTATATTCCGTGTCATCGTCCGTGCCGATGATGGCGTCACCCTTCAGAGCGACAGCCTCGAGGTCGTGCTGCGGCACTTCCAGAATGCGGAATTTATAGAACTGCACCGGAACCAGGTTCATTATCCGGTAGCTGAAATGGTAGTTGCCCTCGCTGTCTACGGTGAAAGGAACAGCATGTCTTACCCATTCTATGTCGTTAATCTCAGCCTCGTTTGATTCCAGGATGCTGGTCATGGATGAAATTTCGGGGCTAGTGCCGATGGTGAACTGTGTGTTGGCCGGGAACAACACCCCGAGAAGCCTGACGTCATACTCGGCCACATAATATTTTCCGGGGTACAGATGCACCGGCGGCGAGATCAGCCAGTCATCGGCGGTGGCCTCCGGATTAACAGTGGCTTCCGGATAGTAGCGGAAGAAGACATCATATGTCCCTGCCCAGCCGCTGTCGGTATACCAGGAGTAGCCGTCGCCGTCATTGTCTGCCACTTTCCACTGGAGCGCGTCGTCACTGTTGTTGAAATCAGGCTCGTAGGGCACTTCATGCGGTTTTCCGGCAACTATCGGTGCCGTTTTTTCCATAATGCCGGCCCCGGCCTTTGTAGCAGGCGTCAGCTCATAGTAGTAACCGTGCATCTCGGCAATTTCTGTGTCGGTGTATTCCGTAAGGTTTCCGTTGTCAATTAGAATCTTCGAGTCAGGGTATCTCACGAGAGTGTATGTGAGAGAGCTCTCGTCGAACCATCCGCCGTGGCATCCGGCAGCGGGTTTCTCCCAGCTGATGCGTATGCCAGAGGCGTCATCCGAGAGCACGGCATTTAGGCCGGTTACGGCACCCGGCATATCTTCGCCAACCCAGATTTCCTCCGAGTAGCAGCGTTTCCCCTCTGCTACGTCATTTGTCGCGGAGACGCTGTATGTATGCAGCCCAGTCTCGACATCGCTGTCCGTCCAGGTCATTTCCGCACCAGGCACGCAGTCTTTGAGGGATGCCAGAAGAATGTCGTCGCGGTAGATGTTGAGTGTGATGTCCCCTTCGAGCTGTTTCCCTCCTATTGTCAACGTGGGGCTCGTCCAGTTGAGAGCAGTCTCGGCCACACCCAGTGAGGCGGGTGTCGCAGTAAGGTCCTTAGGCACCGCAGGTGCGTCCTGGGGCAGAGGTGACGGGTCGATGTACAGGCCTACGATCTCGTTGCCGCCTCCGATGTTGCCGAGATTCTCATATGAGAACTCATAGTCTACCTCTGTCAAGCGGATTAGTTTGGATTCCAAAGCACCTCCGTCTCCTTCAACTGCAGCTGCCCAATACCAGCATCTGTTCTGCGTATCATAGGTCATGCTCTGCAGACCGGCCGCAGTAAATTCGGTGCTGATCCATTCGAAGTCAGGATGTCCGCTGTATTTCGAGACTTCCCATAACACCCCATCCATGTCTATACCTTTCAGGCCGTATTCATCGGCTCCCAGAGCGGAGAGCGCCACCACATTCTGAGACCCTAGGGACTCGGACTCTCCGGTTGCTGGATCCAAGGTGAGAATTGAGAAAGGAGCGTTGGGGACACCGTCGATTATTTCCGCGTTTTTAAGGTCATAGCCGCCGGCATAGATTTTTCCGGTTGACTCATCGTAAGTCATGTCGGAGAAGATGATGTTAGCAGCCAGGTCGGTTTTCCAGTCGAAGACTTTCACCGTTGTGATTTTTTTTGTGTTGAGGTCAAGGGTAACGAATGACGCCCCTGTAAGACCGTCGTCGGAGTGTATCATGTAATACACGTCGTTGTGGCATGTGGCTGCGCGGAAGACGTAGCCAGCGAGGTCAAGTATCTCCGAGACGTCCGCCGGATTGTCGGTAGGGAAAGCCACGAGAGTCTGATGGATTTCTGATTCTCCGTATTCGACCCGTATGCCGTATGCCAGGCTCTCGGCCCCTTGGCTCACAAGGCTTGTCGCCGCCAGCATCAAGGTAAAAAGTTTCTTCATAATTACACTGTAGGGAGGTTCTATTATTTGAT
>DKYZ01000012.1:0-26907 GCA_002493515.1 Porphyromonadaceae bacterium UBA7087
AGTTTAACCCCCTGTCGAAAAACGGGGAGTACTATAAATGGACAATAAATACATAGAGAAATATAAGGGGAAAAAACTTGTGGTCATAGGCGCCGGCGAAAGCGGTGTCGGGGCAGCCGTGCTCGGCATGGCTCTCGGAATGGACGTATGGCTGACCGACTCAGGCGAGATTCCCGCGAAATACCGCGAGATGATTCTTGAGCGCGGAATCCCTTACGAGGAGAAGGGACATACCGAGAGCCGCATCCTTGACGCCGACATATGCGTCAAGAGCCCCGGGGTGCCCCCTACCGTCCCTCTTGTAAGGAAAATCACGGAGAAGGGGATTCCGGTGCTCAGTGAGATAGAGTTCGCGGGACGCTTCACTAACGCCAGGATGGTCTGCATCACCGGCTCAAACGGCAAGACCACCACTACCCTGCTAACCTATCATATCCTGAGCGACGCAGGGCTCGATGTGGGCCTGGCCGGCAATGTCGGCAAAAGCCTCGCGCTCCAGGTGGCCGAGGATCCCCATGAGATCTACGTCATAGAGCTATCAAGCTTCCAGCTGGAGAACATGTATGATTTCAAGGCCGATATAGCAGTGATAATGAACATCACCCCCGACCATCTCGACCGCTACGACCATAAGATGGAGAATTACGTCGCCGCAAAGTTCCGCATCCTTCAGAACCAGACGAAGGAGGACTACTTCATCTACTGGCAGGACGACCCCATCATCCGCGAGCAGCTGCGAAGCGTCCAGAGCGAGGCGCTGCGACTCCCCTTCAGCGACCATCCGGAGGAGGGAGCCGCCGCTTATGCCGAAGACGGCATAGTGCATTTCAAGGTGCCCCGCGAGGTCTGGGACATTCCCCGCGACAGGCTTTCGCTGCCCGGGCTCCACAACCTCTACAACTCCATGGCCGCCGGACTTTCCGCTTCCGTCCTCAACATCAGGAAGGAGAAGATACGCTCCGCCCTTGAGGATTTCGAGGCGGTGGAACACCGTCTGCAATACATCGCGACCGTAGATGGCGTCCGCTACGTCAACGACTCCAAGGCTACCAATGTCAATTCCACCTGGTATGCCCTCGAGAGCATGACGACTCCGGTCGTGCTTATCCTCGGCGGCAAGGACAAGGGGAACGACTATTCCGAGATTCTCCCCCTGGTGAAGGAGAAGGTCAAGGCAATCGTGGCCATGGGCGTCGACAACAGCAAGATACTGGATTTCTTCAAAGACTCCATAGAAGTCATAAAAGATACCCACTCCATCCGGGAGGCTGTCGAGACATGCCGCAGCCTCGCTGCCGAAGGCGACACCGTGTTGCTTTCTCCATGCTGCGCGAGCTTCGACCTGTTCAAGAGCTATGAGGACCGCGGACACCAGTTCGCCGCGGTCGTCAGAGACCTTGACAAAAGCGACAACACCTTGTAAAAATGTAAAAAGTTATAGCCATGGCAGAGACAGACGTCCGTCAGCAGATTCTCATAAAGGAGACCATCGACGGCATTCCGGTGATGGAGGCCGCAGCCCGGAGGAAGCCTAAAACGGCTACCCTCCGGCAGAGACCTGACCCTTATATATGGGGCGTTTACATAATGATGCTCATAATATCGCTCATAGAGCTTTTCAGCGCCTCCAGCTCGGAGGTGTCCGGCTCCAATGTATATACGCCTCTGATCCGCCACGCCATTTTCCTGGCCATAGGCCTGGGGTGCGTGCTCGGACTTCAGAAAGTGCATTACGGCTGGCTTTCCCGGTTCGCCTGGTTCTGTACGATCCTGTCGCTGGTATTGCTGATTATCTCCTCTGTCTTCGGCATCGAGATAAACGGCGCCCAACGCGCCATATCGATAGCCGGGTTCACGATCCAGCCGGCCGAGATTGTGAAACTGACCGTGGTGGTGCTGCTGGCGACAATCCTGGGCAAGAGCCAGAAACCGGGCGGCGTGAGCAACAGCGGCATCACGAAGGCGGCCATTGTGGTGGTGGCCTTCAGCGCGTGCCTGTGGAAAAACGGACTCACCAACACCATCCTGCTGATGGGTGTCAGCCTGTCGATGTTCCTTATCGGCGGCATACAGTGGAAGAAGATCGGGATTGTCCTCATCATATACGCAATAGGCGTAGGAGCCTTGTGGATGCTCAAATATGACAAATCGGGAGCCGACGAGTTTGACAATGTAAGCCGCACCGAGCAAGTCGCCGGCGGCGGGGCAAATGGCAACTCCGACTCCGGCTCCAAAGACCGCTCCGACACCCACAAGGGGCGTATGCAGCGATTCTTCGCGGGCGTGCATCCCAATGACCCCATCACCGACGAGAACCGACAGGTATTTTTCGCCAACATCTCGCAGGCCAACGGGGGAATGTTCGGACAAGGGCCCGGCAACTCGCGTGAGAGCGCGCGCCTGCCGCTCGCCTTCTCCGATTACATATACTCAATCATCGTGGAAGACACCGGCTTCGTAGGCGGCGTGTTCCTGCTGATACTCTACCTTTTCCTCCTGGCGCGCGCCGGACGCATCGCCTATAAGTGTTCCCGCGCCATTCCGGCCTTCCTGATCATGGGATGCGCCGTGCTGATTGTCTTCCAGGCCTTGGTGCATATGGCGATTGTCACCGGCCTGTTCCCCGTCTCGGGACAACCGCTGCCGTTCATATCCAAAGGTGGCACCTCGGTGGTGGTGATGTCGTGCGCGATCGGCATAATGCTGTCGGTCAGCCGTTTCGCAGTCACCTCCGGAAAGAAGAAGGACATAAGCGACGAGGGTAAGGCACTCCCGTCAGACCTGCAGGCGGCCAATTACGCCGGCTATCAGAACAATGAAAATGAATGACGAAAAAATGAAATCCGACAAACGCAGACCCCGGGTCCTCATCAGCGGAGGAGGCACCGGAGGCCATATATTCCCCGCCCTCTCCATAGCCAACATCCTGCGTGACAAATTAGACGCCGAAATCCTTTTCGTAGGGGCGGACAACCGCATGGAAATGGAGAGAGTGCCTGCCGCAGGCTACAGGATAACAGGCCTTCCTGTGGCCGGATTCGACCGCAGGCATCTGATGCGTAATTTCTCAGTACTTCTGAAACTGCGCAAAAGCATCGCCCTGGCCAGAAAGATTGTCAAGGACTTCAAGCCTGACATAGCCATCGGGGTAGGCGGTTATGCCTCCGGGCCTACATTGAAGGCCGCCCAGAAGGCCGGAGTCCCGACCCTGCTGCAGGAGCAGAACTCATATCCCGGAGTCACCAACAAGCTTCTGGCCAAGAATGCCGAACGCATATGCGTGGCGTATACGGAGACCGAGCGTTTCTTCCCTCCGGAGAAAATCGTGCTTACGGGCAACCCGGTGAGGAAAGACCTTTTCAATCCTTCGCTGACGCCGGAATCCGCAAGAACCGGGTTCGGCCTGGACGCTGACCGTCCTACGGTGCTTTTCGTAGGGGGAAGCCTCGGTGCCCTAACCATAAACGAGAGCGTGGAGGCCGGACTCAACCGTCTTGTGAAGGCCGGACTCCAGGTGATATGGCAGACCGGCAAAAATTTCGGAGACCGGGCAGAACGCGCTGCCAATGGGCTGAAAGGGGTTGTGGCCACACCCTTCATCTCCGACATGGCCTCGGCTTATGCGGCGGCATCGCTTGTAGTGGCGCGCGCCGGAGCCGGAACAATCAGCGAGCTGGAGCTTCTCGGCAAACCCTGTGTGCTCGTCCCCTCCCCCAATGTGGCGGAAGACCATCAGACCAAGAACGCCATGGCCCTCTCCACACGCGACGCGGCGGTGCTTGTCACTGACGCCGACGCACGGAATAATCTTGTCGACACTGTGCTCCGGCTCATGAAAGAGCCGTCACGCCTGAGCGGCATGAGTGAGAATATAAGCAGACTCGCACTTCGCGACAGCGATGAGAAAATCGCCGACGAAGTGGTGAAAATACTGGAAAGCAAATGATTCCGAAACACGTATATTTCATAGGGGCCGGCGGCATCGGCATGGCCAACCTCGTCAGATACTGTCTTCAGACTGGTTCTGAGGTGGCCGGTTACGACCGCACCCCCTCCCAGCTCACCGACTCCCTGCGCCAGGAGGGAGCCGACATTGTGTTCGATGACGACCCGAACCTTATTCCGGCCGATTTCGCCGGAGATCCCGATACTCTTGTAGTCTACACTCCGGCCGTGCCCGACGACAACCGGATATTGAGATATTTCCGCGACAAGGGCAACGAGCCGATAAAGCGTGCCGCCCTGCTGGGCCGGATCACACGCCGCTCCGACGCCATCTGCGTGGCAGGGTCTCACGGAAAGACCACCACATCGTCGATGATAGCAAACATACTGCGGGGCACTGAACTCGGATGCAACGCATTCCTCGGAGGCATTCTCCGCAACACAGGCTCAAATCTGGTGCTCGACCCCGGTTCCCGCTGGAGCGTTATCGAGGCAGATGAATACGACCGCTCGTTTCATCATCTCTCACCCTACATAGCCGTGGTCACATCGACCGACCCTGACCATCTCGACATCTACGGCAACGAGGAGAACTACCTCGAGAGCTTCGCCCACTTCACGGAACTCATACGCCCCGGAGGCACCCTCATCGTGCATACCGGTCTGAAGCTGCATCCGCGGCCGGGAGAGGACGTGAGGGTGATGACCTACAGCGGCAAAGCGGGATGCGGAGACGCCGACTGGCATGCCGAGGACGTGAGATACGGAGACGGCGACGTCACGTTCACCCTCGTCGGTCCCGGGGTCCGCATCGAGAATGTCTCGCCGGGCGTTCCGGTGGAAATAAACATCGACAATGCCGTGGCAGCCGCTGCAGCAGCACACCTTGCGGGAGCTTCCGACGATGATATCCGCAACGGGCTCTCCAGCTTCAAGGGAGCGCGCCGCCGCTTCGAGATATGGCGCGACGGAAAAGACGGCTCTCCCGTGCTTATCGACGATTATGCCCACAGCCCCAACGAGGTCAAGGCATCAATCGAATCGGTGAGGAAACTGTTTCCGGGCAGGGAAGTGACGGTAGTTTTCCAGCCCCATCTCTACACACGCACACGCGATTTCGCTTCACAATTCGCGGAGGCGCTCTCCGGGGCCGACCGCGTCATCATGCCCGAGATCTACCCCGCCAGAGAGCTTCCTATCCCCGGCGTTGACTCAAATCTTATCCTCAGAGAGGTAAAATCGCCCTCAAAAACGCTATGTGAAAGAAAAGATTTGCTGGATATCATAAAAAATAGTAATTTTGAAATCTTAATGACACTGGGGGCCGCCGACCTTGACCGGATGCTCCCTGAGATATGTCATATCATAGCAGAAAAGAAAGCTGAGAAAGAGAATGCGTAACACAATCCTAAAATGGACACTCCTGGTTATTCTGCTGGGCTATACGGCGGCAATCACCGTATGGGCCCATGCGGAGGCGTCGCGCAATGCCTGCTCGGGAATAGAGGTGGTGGTCGACGGCAGCAACAAGGCCGACTCCGTGACCCGCAACGGAGTCCTTGCCGAGCTTGCCCACTACCCCCGCAAGATAATCGGAGTTCCACTGGAGAGTGTGAATACCTACGACGTAAGGCAGTTTCTCTCGCGGTTCAGCAATTTTGAAAACGTCGACTGCGTGATCACTACTGACGGGAAGCTGAAAGTCAGTGTGATTCCCATGATTCCGGAAATCAGGGTCTTCTCTCCCATGGGAAGCTACTACATAAACAAGGACGGCAAATACATTGCCTCCAACGCGGAGTTCTATGTCGATGTCCCTATCGTGAAAGGTGTCTTCACCAATAAGCTTCCAGCCATGTATGTCCTGCCGGTGACACGGTTCATCGAGTCGGATCCCGTGTTGAGCGAGCTGGTGGCCATGATTGAGGTGATTGATGAAGACAACATCATCCTTATCCCCAAAATACAGGGACACGTGATAAACTTCGGCGACACCACCCGTCTGCAGGAAAAGAAAAGAGCCCTGATGACGATGTACAATAAAATCATGCCCTATAAAGGCTGGAACGAATATGACACAATTTCCGTAAGATTCCGCAACCAGATTGTGGCCACACGAAGGCTCAAGGCCCTCGAGGCCCACGGGCCGCTGACCGACGACGGCGACGACCCCGAGGAGGCCGCGCTCGCCTCAATGGCTGCGGAACCTCGGGGTGATTAAAACTTTTAGGGGCCTTTTTTCATTTTCATGATATAGTTTGACATCAATTATGACCACATCAGATAGATATATAGCAGCGATAGAGATCAGCAGCTCGAAGATAATCGGGGCTGTCGGAAGGATATCATCCGACGGCGAGCTGAATGTCATCGCTCTCGAGCAGGAGCAGCAGAAGGGGGAGGAGGCCGTCAGATACGGAATAATCCATAATCTGGAGGAGACTTCCATGCGGATTGCCAGGATAATCGCCAATCTTGAGAGAAAACCCGAACTCGGCCACCGTAAAATCAAGGGTGCCTTCGTGGGACTCTCCGGAAGATCCGTAAAAAGCATTCCGACCAACGTCTCCATCAATCTGGCCAGGGACACCGAGATAACGACCGAAATCCTCAACCGTCTCAAGGGAGACGCGCTGCGCACCGCCATAGACCCCTCGCTGGAGATTGTGGACGCCGTGCCACGCACCTACCGCGTAGGAAACACCGACACTATCTCTCCCAAAGGAATTGTCGGAAACAGCATCAGCGCGACCTTCGACCTGATAGTCTGCCGTCCGGAGCTTAAAAGAAACATCACACGAACCATAGTCGAGAAACTGAATCTGCGCATCGAGGGCTTCATAGTGACGGCTCTCGCCGCCGCCCATCTGATTCTGACTCCCGACGAGAAACGCCTCGGATGCATGCTTGTGGACATGGGCGCCGAGACCACCACCGTCACTATCCACAAGAACGGCTGCATGAGATATTTCGCCACCATACCAATGGGGGGACGGAACATCACCCGCGACATAACATCGCTCAACATGCTGGAGGAGAAAGCGGAAGAGACCAAGATCACATCCGGCAACGCGATTGCTCCCGACATCCCCTCGACCCTCAACATCAACGGAATAAAACATTCCGACATATCCAACCTGATTGTGGCCAGGGCAGAGGAGATCGTGGCCAACGTCGTGGAGCAGATAGAATATGCCGGACTGAAGGAAAACGATCTTCCGGGGGGCATCATCGTGATCGGAGGAGGCTCACGTCTCAACGGCATGATCGACCTCCTGGCAGCCCAGAGCAATCTTCCCGTAAGGCGCGGACAAGTGCCCGCATATGTGGTGATCAATGATACCCACTACACATCTGCCGACATAATACAGGTGGTGAGCCTGCTTTACGCAGGAGCCACGCTCAGCGACCGTGTCTGCCTTGAGGAGCCTCCGAGCGACGAGTTGCCTACAATGGGGCGTCCCAACGAACCGGGAGAGATTCCCGTGGAGAGACCCAGGGGTGGAGACAAGAAGCCCAGCAGATTCATCTCAGGACTAAAGAAACGCCTCTCTAACCTCTGGACCGCTCCGACCGACGATTCCGACGAACTCGATTAAACATTTCTCCTACCCATTTTTCCCATTATGGAAGATTACAATACCAACATACCGGATCTCCAGGACGATTCCGCTTTTGTCGCCAACGACGACCCCGCGATCATAAAAGTGATAGGCGTCGGCGGCGGTGGCGGAAACGCCGTAAACTATATGTATCACCAGGATATTCCGAAAGTGAATTTCGTGGTGCTCAACACTGACAAACAGCATCTCGACAGGTCTCCTGTGCCGACAAAGGTGCTCATCGGATATAGCCTGACACATGGTCTCGGGGCCGGCAACGACCCGGAGGTCGGCCGGCAGTGTGCCGAGGCCGACCAGGATGTTATCAAGCAGCTGTTCCAGGACCAGACCGAGATGGTGTTCATCACCGCCGGTATGGGCGGAGGCACGGGCACCGGCGCGGCTCCCGTGGTGGCGCGGCTCGCAAAAGAGGCGGGTATGCTCACCATCGGTATCGTCACGGTGCCTTTCATGTTCGAGGGGATGAAGAAGGTGCTCAAGGCCCTTGAAGGCGCCGAGGAGATGAAGAAGCACGTCGACGCGTTGCTGATGATCAACAACGAGAATCTCGTGGAGCTCTACAAAGACCTCAATTTCTTCAACGCTTTCGGAAAGGCCGACGACACGCTGGCCAACGCAGCCCGCTCCATCTCCGAGATCATCTCGGAGACTCTGTATATCAATGTCGACTTCCAGGACGTCAAGACAACCCTCAAAGACAGCGGGACGGCCATCATATCGACCGCCTACGGAGAGGGTGAGCACCGCATATCGGATGCGATCCATAACGCCCTGCACTCCCCTCTCCTGAAGGCGCACGACATCAACACCTCCAAGCGGCTCCTGCTTAAATTCACCTGCTGGAGGGAGAGTCCCAATCCCATCCGCACGGAGGAAATCACGGAAATCACGGAGTTCACTGCCAAGCTGCCTTCAAGCATCGACGTGAAGTGGGGCATCGGCGACGACCCGAGCATGGGCGACAGGGTGAAGATCACGGTTCTCGCAGCCGGATTCGACGTCACTATCAATGACGGGAAGGAGAACGGAAAGGAAGACGGAACTATAATCAAGTTCCCCTCGGGCAATGAGGACCAGGCCTCTCCCCAGGCTCACGATGAATCAAAGAAGAAGATAGAGGAGGTCTACGGGGCCGACAAACTCAACCAGCAGCGCAAGATGCATGCCAAGATGAAATATGCAGTGCTGAAGCCATCGCAGTTTGACGACCATGACGTGATCGCCCTCATAGAGAGCACGCCGACCTACAACCGGGCTCCGCGTTTCAACGACGAGCTCCGCAAGATTTCCGAACACCGCGACAACGAGACACGCCAGGATTTCGACGATGGGTCGACGGAGACAATCACATTCTGAGGACTGACCTCCGGATGACAAAAGAATAAAACATACTGACAGAACCATATACTGACAACCGGTCATAATTCACGTTATAACCACACACTGACATGGACAATACATTCCAGATGGTGGCCAAGACATTCCAGGGGCTTGAGGATGTGCTCAGCGACGAGCTCATCGCCCTGGGGGCCAAAAATGTAGAAATAGGACTCCGCATGGTCTCTTTCGAGGGAGACAACGAGATCATGTACAAGGCCAACCTCTGTTGCCGCACCGCCCTGAGAATCCTTAAGCCCATCGTAAAGTTCACGGCCGCCAACACCGACGAGCTTTACGACTGCGTGCGCGACTTCGACTGGGAACAGCTCCTCACCCCAGACTCCACTTTCTGCGTCGACTCGACAGTCAACAGCAGCGAGTTCACCCACTCCAAGTTTGTGACTTACCGGGTGAAAGACGGAATTGCCGATCATTTCAACGACAAATACGGACGCCGCCCCTCCATCCGGCTCAACGGAGCCGACGTGATTCTAAACGTCCACATCTTCGAAGACCGCGTCACCATATCGCTCGACTCCAGCGGAGAGCCCCTGTGCAAGCGTGGATACAGGCTGGAGCAGACCGACGCGCCCATCAACGAGGTGCTTGCCGCCGGAATCATCCTCAAGACCGGCTGGCGCGGCGACTGTGATTTCGCCGACCCGATGTGCGGCTCGGGCACGTTCCTTATCGAGGCCGCCCTGATCGCCGCCAACATCAATCCAGGCATCTACCGCACAAATTTCGCGTTCGAGCGCTGGCCGGACTTCGACAAGGAGCTTTTCGAGTCGATCTACAACGATGACTCAGAGGAGCGCGAGTTCCATCACAAGATCTACGGTGGCGACATCGACCCCGAGGCTGTGGGAATAGCGCGCCGCAACGTGCGCCAGGCCCGTCTCGACGACATGATCGAGATTGAGTGCAAATCCTTCAACGAATGGACGGAAAACGCACCGGAAGGCGTGCTCGTCTCCAATCCGCCTTATGGCGAGCGTCTGCGTCCCGAGAATATCGAGGCCCTCTACAAAGGCATCGGCACTACTCTGAAAACCTGCTTCAAGGTATGGCACGCATGGCTCATCGGCTACCGCGACGAGCATTTCGACTCCATAGGGCTCAAGCCGTCGGTAAAGATTCCCTTGCTCAACGGCAACCTGGAGTGCTGCCTGAGGGAATACGTGATTTTCGACGGCTCATATTCCGATTTCCGGGCTGACGGAGGCTCCATCGGCAATCTCGAGCATCAGCGCGAGCGTGAGCCGAAGAAGATGCGCCATATCAGCGACGATGAATGGAAAAAGGAATCACGCAAATTCGGAGGAGGCCGAAAGGGGGGCTCCGACCGTAAATCATCTTCCGACCACCGGAAAGACTACCCCGCCGACCGTAAACGCGACCGCGACTACAAGAAGCGCGAGCCGCGACGCGACAAACGACAGGCGATCGAGGTCTCCGACAGAGGCCCGAGAATACCGAAATCACAGGAATCCGTCATCTCCAAGGTCTATATGCGCTCCCGCAAGGGATGGAAAAAGGGTCCGGAAGAGGAGGAAGACTGAAAACATACCTATGAACTGACAGCCCATGAAAGATCTTCTTGACATACTCGTGCTCGGCGACGGCGGCAGGGAAGCCGCCATCGTCTGGAAGCTGAGACAAAGCCGCAGGGTGAGCAGAATCCACTGCGCGCCGCGTCCATACTTCGGCGCCACGCATGCCGTCGGCCTCGATCCGTTTGATTTTGCCGAAGTGGCCAATTACGTAGCCGTCAATGGCATTGACCTTGTCATTCCCGGCAACGAGAACATCATCGCGGCCGGCATTGCCGATTTCCTCGAGCCGCTCGGAGTGAAGGTCATCGCGCCCTCGCGCCAGTGTGCGGCTCTGGAAAGCAGCAAGGAATATGCCAAGGAGTTCATGAGCCGCCACGCAATCCCCACAGCCCGGTTCATGACCGTCACCACCGACTGGCTCGACGAGGGGATGAACTTCCTCGACTCGCTGAAGCCGCCGTATGTGCTGAAGGCCGACGGCCTGGCCCATGGCAAGGGCGTGATCCTGTGTCATTCGCTCGCCGACGCCAAAGACACCCTCTCGGATATGCTGGAGGGGCTTTTCGGAGAGGCCTCCTCCACGGTAATCATCGAGGAGTTTATAGCGGGGCGCGAATGCTCCGTCTTTCTGGCGGTCGACGGCGAGGACTATATCTTCCTCCCGACGGCACGCGACTACAAGCAGCTGCGTGACAACAACGATGCCCCGAACACCGCCGGCATGGGAGCGGTGTCGCCGGTGCCTTACGCCGGGCAGGAGTTTCTTGAGAAAGTGGAGAAACGCATCGTGATCCCGACCCTGAGGGGCCTGAAGGAGGAGGGGCTCGACTATCGCGGCTTCCTATTCCTCGGAGTCATGGAGCTCGAAGGAGAGCCATTGCTGATAGAATACAACGTGCGTCTGGGCGACCCGGAGGCGGAGGTTGTGCTTCCCCGGATGAAGAGCGATTTCGTGGATCTTCTCGAAGGGATAGCAGACCGTACTCTGGCCGTGAAACGTATCGTGGAGTCCGATCTCGCGTGCGCGGCTGTCGTGGCTTGCGCCGAAGGTTATCCGGGACCGGCACGCACCGGCGACGAGATAACAGGGCTTGCGTCGATAAAAGACGACTGCCTGATTTTCCCCGGAGCGATGAAACGCGACGACGAGGGGCGTTATATAACATCCGGAGGCCGTGTCATCACTCTCGCCTCGCTCGCGGCCGATATTCCGGAAGCCCTCACGAGAGTCTACGAGTGTGTCGACAGGATATCTTTCCAGGGTAAATACGTCAGAGCAGACATCGGCTCGGGCATTAACAACATATAAAACGGACAGTCTTGGATTTTGGAGTAAAAAGGAAATCCCTCGGAAGCCCCGGGCTTGCGCTTGCAGTGGCGCTTACGGTAGCCATGTGCGCGCTCTCGTTTCTGTTCATGCCTGACAACAAGCTCCAGGGTGAGCTCGGCATCTGTCTTCCGTCGCCCAACAAATGGGACATCATACCCCTCTGGTCGGCATTGATCGACATGGCAGTCATCCTGTGCATGGGCATGGGACTGTATTTCCTTAACAAGCATTTCAATTTCGTAAAGACCACCGACAACGTCATAATGGCCGCGTTTCTGGTGATGGTGGCTTCGAATCCCTGGATCAGCCGGGGGGTGAACTCATCCGTTGCCATATGCGCCGTCAACATGGGGGCCTGCGCGCTCATATTCGACACGTATAAGAAGACCAACGCCACCCAGGAGCTCTTCATAGTGGCCACGCTGCTATCGGTAGGGTCGATGGTGCAATATGCCTTTCTGCCCTTCACAGCAGCCTATCTCGCGGCGGCAGCGCTGATGAAGGTTTTCCGTTTCAAGGAGGTTATGGCATTCATTCTCGGCCTTATCGCCCCTTACTGGGTAGGAATAGGACTGGGGCTGATTCCACTGTCAAGCTTCAGGCTACCGGAATTTTCCAACCTATTCTATGATTTCGCCCCTCCCGCCGACATCTTCATCCTCCTGCTCAACCTCGGGATAACAATCCTGTGGGCTTTCGTGGCGGGCATGAACGTCTCCCTCAAGCTCTATGCCGGCAATTCCCGGGTGCTGGCGATGAACAATGTCATCAATCTGCTCGGCATTGTGGCGGTGATAGGGATTGTGGCCGATTTCAACAACATGTTCGCCTATTGCGCCACCCTGTATCTATGCGCGGCGGTGGTTATGGCGAATGTCTTCGCCCTCTGGCATTTCCGCAAGGCATGGATTCCGCTGCTTGCCGTCGCGCTGATATATATCATTCTTTTCATCCTCACGCTGACAATGTGAGCGCGGTAGATAATTTTCTTAAAATCACCAACAGAGAATATGCGTCCCAAGATACTCATAGACTGCTACATACCTTACATTGAGGGAAGGCTGGAGCCTTTCGCCGACATCGAATACCTGCAACCGCGCGATTTCACGCCGGAAAAGGTGAAAGACGCCGACGGCCTCATCATTCGCACGCGCACGCGTTGCGACAGCTCCCTTCTTGAAGGCTCCAGGGTGCGGTTCATCGCCACAGCCACTATCGGAGCCGACCATATCGACATGCCATGGTGCAGGAAAGCGGGCATAACGGCCCTCAACTCAGCGGGCTGCAATGCCCCGGCCGTGGCGCAGTATGTATGGACAGCCCTTCACCACGAGGGATTCTGTCCCGACAAAGGTATGACTCTCGGCATAATAGGCTACGGGCACATAGGGCAGATTGTGGCCGACTGGGGCAACAAGCTTCCCGAAGGATGCCGGATACTCATATGCGACCCCCCGCGTCAGGAGGGGGGCATGAGGGATGTGGATTACCGCCCCATGGAGGAGATTCTGCGCTCATGCGACGCCATCACGCTGCACGTCCCGTATACCAAAGCAGGGCCACACGCCACCCATCATCTCATAGGACGCAAGGAGCTTGAAATGCTTGGCGAGGGAGCCGTGCTCATCAATGCATCACGCGGGCCTGTGGTTGACAACGAGGCCTGGCGGAAGCACCTCGCGCAGAAACGCACCAGGGCGGTGATAGACACCTGGGAGGGTGAGCCGAACATCGACCAGGGTCTTCTTCCACTTGCCGACATAGCCACTCCCCACATAGCCGGCTACTCGCTGCAGGGCAAACACCGCGCGGCACGTATGTGTCTGGAGGCGGCCGGAAAGTTTTTCGGCTTCTCTCCCGACCTCAACGGTCTCACCGGGCCGTATGTGGCTCCCGGGAAGACCTCCGTGGAGACCATAGCCTCCTCCTACGACATAATGGCTGACGACCGCAGTCTGCGGCAGAATCCGGACTCTCTTGAGAGACTGCGCGACAATTATCATTACCGACAGGAAACCGTGTTCTGATATGGCAGCCGGAAAGAAAAAGTATTATGTGGTATGGGCAGGAAGGATTCCCGGCATTTACGACGACTGGCGCGACGCCAAGGAGCAGATAGACAATTACCCTAATCCGCGCTACAAGGGATTCACATCGGCTGCCGAGGCCGCCGAGGCGTTCCGCAAGGGTATGCCTGACAGCGCCAAGGCGTCGCTCGGTGATTTTCTGGCCAGGGCGGGGCAGCGTTCCCTTCCGAAGGCCGGGCAACCGGACTATATGACCATTCCGGAGGTGGACCTGAACGCATGGGCGGTTGACGCCTCCTGCATGGGGAATCCGGGGATCATGGAATACCAGGGGGTGGAGCTGATGACGGGACGCACGCTTTTCCGCGTAGGACCCTTTCCTGACGCCACCAACAATATCGGCGAGTTTCTCGCCATAGTCCACGCTATGGCCCTGATGGAGCGAGAGGGAACACTCCACAACATATATTCCGACTCTGTATCGGGCATGGCCTGGGTAAGAAACCGCAAGATCAAGACGCAGCTGAAACCCACTGAGAAGAACCGCAAGGTGTTCGAGCTTATGGCGCGCGCCATAGCTTGGCTAAACTCCCATCAATACCGAGGGAAGGTGATGAAATGGCAGACAGACCTCTGGGGGGAGATTCCGGCTGATTTCGGACGCAAATAACCATTGGAAGGATGCCTCTGATAACCCATAACGAGAAGGAGGGTATCCGCACGCTGCTGATTTCCTCCGGAGCTGCGGCGGTAGGCTTCGCCAGGGCCGGAAGCATTACTGAGGAGCGGAGCATTCTGTTCAGGCGGTGGGTTGAAAGCGGAAGCGCGGCGGGAATGGACTATATGCGTCGCCACACGCCACTGCGCGACACGACGGAAAGTGTGCTGCCGGGTGCTGCGACAGTGATATCCATGGCTTTCGGCTACGCCTCTGAGGCGGAGCGTGACCCGGCCCTCCCCTCGGTATCGAGATACGCCTGGGGTCAGGACTATCATGATGTTCTTCGGGAGGCGTTGAAGGAAAGTGTCGGGAAGCTGACGGAAATATATCCCGGCGCAGGTTTCAGGATATGTATCGACTCGGCTCCCGTTGACGAACGTTACTGGGCGCTTGAGGCCGGTATCGGTATCCGGGGCAGAAACGGCTCTGTAATCGTCGGTGGATGCGGAGGGTATAATTTCCTTGTCGAGCTGCTGACGACGCTTGAAATCGAGCCTGACGACCCTTCACGGGGATTATGCGAAGATTGCGGAGCTTGTCTGAAGGCGTGTCCTACCGGTGCGTTGCAGCCGGACGGCACGATCGACTGCCGCCGCTGCCTCAGCTATCTCACCATCGAGCACCGGGACGACTGGGACGCTGTCGGCACCGAGGCCATGCGCACTCCGGCTGGCCTGCATACGCTCTTCGGCTGCGACATATGTCTGCGGGTATGCCCCCACAACCGCCACTCCGACGAAAGCAAAACCATCGCTTTGCTCCGCCCTTCCGGAACCACGCTCTCCCTCACCGCGCAGGAAGTGCTCTCCATGAGCCGCGAGCGATTCAACGCTCTCCTCAAAGGCACACCCCTGCGCCGCGCCCGCCACGAAGGCCTCCTCCGCAACGCCCGCAACACCCTATATATTAAACCCTAAAATTATTTTCAACTAAATATTCTACAAAATCATATACATCTCACCTATTTAAAATGTATTTGTTCACACTTTTGCCCTATTGCCCGCAAAGCGTCCTCCAACGAGGTTTCCTTATTCAGTTTTAGCTTTGCCCTCAATCTGTATCTGCTTTTAACTACGGATGACTGTTCCACACCGAGCATATTAGCTATCTGTCTGTTAGTCATCACCATAAGGATATACGATGCCAGTTTTACCTGACCCTCCGACAAATTGTCACATATATTTTTTTAAGTTCATTTACAAAATTAGGATTTATCTTCTCATGAATCTCCTGAAACGTCTCAAACTCTGATTTATCAGCTATGTACACTTTCAGACTACTTGAGATAATCCCGGATGTGCGCTACATTTACGAGCCGGAAACCGACCTCAACGGCAATGTCATCGTGCCACGCTACGAATGTGTGACGAGCCACATTGCCCGACGCACCGGCATCACGAACATGTATCTCAGCCACAAGTACACCATCCTCCAGATGATGCACGTCAGCGGCCATAAGACGCAAAAGACTTTCATGGACTACATCAAGCTATCCTCAGAGGAGATAGCCGACGAAATCGCCGCCATGTCGAAAAAGGACATCGAGATGTGGTAAAGAGGGATATGAGACCATACTCCAAAAAAAATGGACATTTGCCCATTTTTTTGGAGTAGATATTTGGAGGAGCAAAATAAAATGATTACTTTTGCATTCCAGAAATCTGGCCAAATGGCCAACGTTTTGGAATAGAATATGATTATTAAGCGCGACTATTATCTAAATCAACTCATTGCCAGTAAACACAACGGGCTTATAAAGATTGTCACCGGGTTAAGACGATCCGGTAAGTCATATCTGCTGTTCCACTTATTCTGTGACTATTTGAAAAAGCAGGGAGTTTCTGATAATCACATCATTAAAGTGGATTTAGAGGATAGACGAAATGCTCCTCTTCGTGACCCTGATGCCCTGCTAGCACATATCGACTCTAAGATGGTGGATGACAAGATGTATTACATACTTCTTGATGAGGTTCAGCATGTGCCGGAGTTCGAAGATGTGCTCAATAGTTACCTTAAGATTGAAAATGCTGATGTTTATGTCACTGGAAGTAACTCCCGGTTCTTGTCCACAGACATAATCACAGAGTTCAGAGGTCGAGGCGATCAGATTCATGTATACCCACTCTCTTTTGCTGAATTTATGTCTGTTGACAGCAGGCATCCGATTGAAGCATGGGGTGATTATTACACTTACGGAGGACTACCCCATGTGCTGACTTTAGAAACGCCCAAGAAGAAAATCGACTATATTAAAAGATTATACTCAACAGTCTATATCAATGATATTGTTGAGAGATATAAGATTAAGGGAGAATCTGAGCTAAAAGAATTGATTCAGATAATCGCATCTGCAATAGGCTCTCCGACCAATCCAAATAAGTTGGCAAACACCTTTAAAAGCCTTAAAAATGTATCCTTATCTAATAAGACAATCGATAATTATCTGACATACCTTTGTGAGTCTTTTTTAACTGAGAAAGCAATTCGTTATGACATCAAGGGCAAGAAATACATAAACACACTGTCAAAGTATTATTTCACGGATGTGGGTGTGCGTAATGCCATCCTTGATTTTAGGCAGCAGGAGGAAAACCATATTATGGAGAATGTCATTTATAATGAATTAAAAATACGTGGTTTCCAAGTCGATGTTGGTGTGGTTGAGCATCGTACAACAGACAAAGACGGCAAGAGAATCCGCAAACAATATGAAGTGGATTTCGTGGCTAATCAAGGAAGCCAACGGTACTATATTCAATCAGCATTCATAATGCCTACTGATGCCAAAGAACGTCAAGAATCTGCCTCTCTGCTTAACATTGATGATTCTTTCAGAAAAATCATCATCGTTAAAGACTACATTCAACCCAAAAGAAACGAGAAAGGAATAGTTACAATCGGATTGATTGATTTCCTTCTAAAGCCGGAACTTATAAATTGGTAGGAATACTATTTATAGGTAACGCATAAAATATTTGTGCATTTTAGCAGACGGCTTCGCCGCCTAAGGGATAGAAGACGCAGAACGGGTAAGAACACGCCTACGTTCCTCTGTTCCCGGCGCGAATGCGCCGAAAGTTCTTCCGTTACGTCGATAAGTTCTTGGAATAAAGTTCTTTTTGCTTCTGCGACAAGCCGTAGTCGTGTTCTTTTGGATTCCACGTCTCTTTACCCGGCGGCGAAGCCGCCACAAAGCCTCCTGACGACGGCTTTGGCCTGGCGGACGAGACGTCCGCAATGCGGTTTAGCCAAGGAGCAATGTCCTTTCAGTATCTATGCCAGGCCCGGAGGGTCTGGCATAGATACTTTGGTGTCGGTCCTTTCAGTTGGTTATCTCACCATTTTCTTGGTGACCGAGCCGTCGGCGTGGCGGATGATGTTTAGGCCCTTACCGTAGGCGCGCGGCAGACCGTCGATGCCGTATACCGTCTCAACAGCCGCATCGGTTGATGTCGGAATCCGTAGTCTTGAACCGGTTTTTGTCGCGGGTACGCTTCTTTTCAAGGGATTCGCGGAATGCCTGCGTAAGGTCAACGCCGGTCTGGTTGGCCAGGCAGATCACGACCCACAACACATCGGCCAGCTCCTCCGAAAGGCTTTTGCGCAAATCCCCCTCCTTAGCCACCTGTTCACCGTAGACACGGGCTATGACACGCGCCAGCTCACCGACCTCCTCCGTAAGGAGCGCCATATTGGTCAGCTCCGAGAAATACCGGCCACCCACAGTCCTTATCCATTCATCCACGGACTCTTGCGCCTCCTTTATATCCATATTTACAGTTTATTAAATGCTTCTGAGCAGGGTCTTCTTCCCGTCAATCTCGAGACGCACGCGGGCGCCCTCTATCAACGGCAGATTATAATCCACGTGGCCTACCGGGAAATCGAAGACCACCGGCAGGTGGTCGAGGTGCCACTGGTCGAGACGGGTCCTTATCATGGTCTCGATGGTGGAGAAGTTGACGTCAGGCTTGTATTCGGTAAACTGCCCGATGATGAGTCCCTTTAGGCGTGAGAGCGTCCCTTCCAGATATAGCCGTGTAAGCATACGGTCCACCTTATAGACCGGCTCGGCGATATCCTCGATGAAGAGCACCACATCCTCCCCTTCGCTGACCCGCAGAATATCATACGGCGTGCCGGCGAGGCCGTCGAGCACAGCCAGGTTCCCTCCGCGCAGTATACCCTCGGCACAGCCAAAAGTATCCAGACCAGTCCCGGGAACCTTATACTCAAAATCAAGAGCTCCCTCCAAGATCTCGAAAAGATCCTTCGAGCAGGGGTCGTCCGGCCCCATCAGGGTAAGATGTTTGGCCATGGGGCCATGGATTGAGGCGATTCCGTTGGAATACAGCATCGCGTGCAACGCGCTCACGTCGGAGAATCCTACCAGCCATTTGCAGCCACTCCGGATAACGCCCTGCGGCATACCGGCCAGCAGATGGACACAGCCGAAGCCTCCACGCGCGCATAGCACGGCCTTTATGCTCTCGTCAGTCCACGCGGCCAGGAAATCATCCAGACGCGCCTGTGCGGATGCGGCATATGTGCCGTCAGCCGGGCCGAGCGCATGAGGCGCCACCACCGGCTCATATCCGGCGGCACGAATATACTCCGCGGCCCCCTCCACATACTCACGCTTGACCGTGGTGGCCGGAGACACCAGCGCCACCCGGTCTCCCCTCCTCAACGGAGCGGGAAATCTCATCTCTCCCATACACGCATGTCAGTTGACCTGCACCTTGACCCCGCTGCGCTCCTCGATCTCGCGCCCTATTTTCTCCAGTTCGGGTTTCTCGACCTTCACCAGCTGCTCTTCGGGCGTGGAGCGGTCAAGACTGTAGAGCATGATCTCGCGGGGCTTTATCTCCCTGTATGCCTCAACGAGGGCGTCAATCTCCTCAGGAGTCGTATTGTCCACCTTCACCCCGTCGTGACTGCCTCGCAGCATCATGGTCTGTATTATCGCCTGTCCGGAGAACTGTCTCAGTCCCTCCACAAGCTTCTCCACCGTGAAATCTTTCGAGGTCGGACGGTCGATAAGGCGCATGGTGCCCTCTATCGCGGAGTCAAGCTTGAGGATGTTGTTGTCAACCTTTTTGAGGGCCTCAGCGACTTCCGGGGTGAATATCCGGGTAGAGTTGGAAAGCACTGAGACTTTCGCCTCCGGGTAATATTTGTCGCGCAAGGCGATTACATCGTCGATGATTCCGGGGAAATCGGGATGCAGGGTAGGTTCGCCGTTTCCAGAGAAGGTAATTACGTCAAGCGGGTCTCCGGCATCCCGCATGGTCCTGAGTTTATCCTCCAGGTCACGTTTAATCCGCTCACGGTCAGGCAGTCCGCTTGTACCTTTACCCTGAGAGTTTAAACCGGCCTCGCAGTAGAGGCAGTCGAACGAGCAGACCTTACCGTCGGAGGGCATCAGGTTGACACCGAGCGAGACCCCGAGCCTACGGCTGTGGATAGGTCCGAATATGAATGAATGAAATAATACTGTCTGGTCTTTTGCCATGGTTATAAGTTTTATAATCTGCAAATTTACGATTTTTTCATTAATTTTGCATCATGATTCAGCAGCAATACAACACCAACTACGCCATAGACTCCGATGGGGACGCCGCTCTACGGTCAGACTCCGGCCTTACACGGGGGGCTGGGGCGGTGCGCCTTACCCTTCGCAAAGCGGAGAAACTGCGTCACAAGTCGTTGGTGGAAAACCTTTTCAAAGAGGGATTTTCCGTCTATGAGTTTCCGCTGAGGATGCAGGTGCGGACTCTCTCCGAGGATGAGCTCGAAAGCTCGTTCCGCAACGGCGCGCCAGACTGCATCGCCCCCCTGCAGATGCTTGTCACCGTCCCCAAGAAGAAACGGCGCCATGCAGTAGACCGTGTCCTCATGCGCCGCCGCATCCGGGAGGCCTACCGCCTCGGCCGCGGGCCGCTCCGCACGTTCCTTGATGCGAACCCCTCCGTTCGTACACTCTCCATGGCATTCATCTATATGTGCGATAAAAACCTCCCCTACTCAACCATCGAGCGCAAAATGCAGTTATTGCTAAAGAAAGCGGTCGACAGACTCAACGCGCGATGATACGCAAAATCATATCGCTCCCGCTGATTCTGCTGATACGCTTCTATCAAGGCGCCATCTCCCCGATGTTTCCGGCCGCCTGCCGCTTCCAGCCGACCTGCAGCCAGTATGCACTGGAGGCTATCAGACGCCACGGACCGCTCAAAGGGGGCTGGCTGGCACTGAAACGCATCTGCCGATGCCATCCCTGGGGCGGAAACGGCTACGACCCGGTGCCGTGATGGAAATTTTGAAAAACCGTTCAGACTGAATCATGGATAATAGAATCCTCGACATACATACCCATAGACAACCGCCCTACCCCCAGGGCATCATCAGCGTGGAGCCGGAGGCCTTCAATCCGGTCGCCGGACAATATTATTCTGTCGGTATCCATCCGTGGGAAACACTCCAGGGAGTGCCGCCGGAACTATACCGGCAGCTCGACATCGCCGCCAAGTCGCCGCATACTCTCGCCATCGGCGAATGCGGAGTGGATATCGTGAAGGGAGGCCCCATGTTCCGCCAGCTGCAGGCCTTCAAGCATCATTTCGAGCTGTCGGAGAGGCTGCGCAAACCGATGGTGATCCACTGCGTCAAGGCTTACGACGTAATCCTCGGCCTTAAGCGCGACCTCCAGCCAACGCAACCCTGGATTATACACGGTTTCCGGGGAAAACCGGCAGCTGCGCGAATGCTTGTCGAAGCCCGAATAGGCGTCAGTTTCGGAGAGAAATTCAATCCGGAATCAGTAAGGGCCGTCCCCGACGAACTGATTTTCGCAGAGACCGACGAATCCCCGCTTCCTATAGAGGAGATCATCTCAGCCATATCCGAATGTGCCGGGCATGACCTGACTCCCGCAATCTCCGCCAACACATCCCATCTCTTCCACTCCGCATTCACGCTATAAATCAAAACCCAAAGAATATGACCAGGAACATCCTCCCGAGCCTTCTCATCGCCCTCTCGATATTCTGCACAAACGCACAGCAGGCACAGACCGTCCCCGCCGGCTCCATCCCGGCACAGACCGCCACGGCTGTTACCACCGACAACGCCTCGTTCCATTCCGTCAGCCACAAGGGAATATCCTTCGAGGTGCCCGACGGCTCCACAGAGTTGCTGGGCAAGGGACTGACCGTAAAATATCCCGACGGCACTTTCGGCGTCTCCGTAAGCGTCGAGTCCCGGCGTGGCAGCGACCAGAAGCGCTGTCTTCAGCTCTGCCGCAAACTGGCCTCGCAGATGCACATCAAGGACGCACAGGTGACAAAAGTGAAAATCAACGGCAAGAACGGAGCCGTGGCCTCCGGCTTCCTGGAGTCGCAGAGGGTCAGCATTGCCATCCTGCCTTCCGGCTCCAAGGAAATAACCTGCATCGTCATGAACGACCCCACGCGCGCCCCCTGGGCCGACCGCGTGTTGCGCACTCTCCGCTGACAGATTCAGTACTGACTTACAAAAAATGTTAACGGAGGTCTTCTCTCTGTCATTGCGATTTGGCCTTTTGAGCGGTTTTGCTTACCTTTGCGAGGTCAAACCAACACGTTGATGAATAAGAGATTTCTTGCCGCTTCCATAGCGGCCCTGGCTCTGATTCCCTCAGCTTATTCCGAGAGCCTGAGGCTTGAGCCGATAAAATACGGTGATTTCTCCAATTGGGTGAGCCGCGACATCACGGAGTCGAAAGTGATAGGCGGCAAGCACAAGACCGTCTACGAGATTGCTCCGACGATCCACATCGCCGGAAACAAACCATATGCCAACCAGGGAGGCTCCCCATGGGCCACGAGCAACGTCTACGCGAAGGTGATGGGCGTGGTGAAGGCATCCAACACTGTATCCCCGGCGAAAATCAACGGCAATATGGCGGCCAAGCTCGAGGCCAAGATGGAGGAGGTGAAAGTGCTCGGCCTCGTCAACATGGATGTGATGGTGGCGGGGTCTATTTTCCTCGGAAGGGTCTACGAGCCGATCACATCCACCAAGGGGCCCTTCTCCAAGATGGAGATGGGAATCCCGTATACCAAAAGGCCCAAGGCCCTCGTTTATGACATACGGGTGGATATGCCCGCAGCCGACACCCGGACGAAATCTACAGGATTCTCCTCGAAAAAGACCCTAAAGGGACGCGACAACGCCGAAGTCTATGTGCTTCTTCAGAAAAGATGGGAAGACAAGGACGGCAATCTGTTCGCCCAGCGCGTAGGGACAGGCAGGGAGCGGTATGCCGCCTCCAGGCCCTTCACCAAGGGACACGTGCTCCCCATCCATTACGGCGACATAACGAAAAAACCGTTCTACAAACCTTGGATGGGGCTTCTCAGCGGCGAAAAGGCCTACTACGCACGTAATTCCAAAGGGAAGCTCGTGCCGGTGGAGGAAGTTGGATGGGCGCCGGAGAACGCCACGCCGACCCACGTGCTGGTGATGGCCTCGTCAAGCTGCGGAGTGCCGTTCATAGGCACCGAAGGGCTGACGGTCTACATCGACAACATAGCCTTCGGCTTCTGACGAAAAAACCGGGGCTTCAGTTTTTATAAACCGCAGCCCGCTTTAGATAGTTATGGATATATGAAATTAGCAATAATAGGCTATGGCCGCATGGGCCATATGATAGAGAAGGTCGCCAGGGAGCGCGGCCACAGCATCGTCGCCGTAATCGACGCCGACAACGTAGACCAGATCGACAGCCCGGAGTTCAGAAGGGCCGACGTCGCCATTGAGTTCTCCACGCCGTCGACCGCCGTCGACCTCATCCTGCGTGCCTTCACCTCGAAAGTGCCCGTGGTATCGGGCACCACAGGCTGGCTCGACTCCCTGCCCGACCTGCGCGACATGTGTGACAAAGGAGCCGGCACACTCCTGTATTCATCGAATTTCTCCGTGGGAGTCAACGTCTTCATGGCGGTAAACGAATATCTCGCGCAGCTGATGGACCGTTTCCCCGAATATTCCCCCTCCCTCACCGAGGTGCACCATATCCACAAGCTTGACCATCCGTCGGGCACCGCCGTGACCCTGGCCAATGAGATCGTGGAGCGCGTGGAGCGCGTCAGAGACTGGGCGGAGCCCGTCTGCGGCTGCGAGACGCCCTCCGACTCTCTTCCTGTATACCACGAGCGACGCGGGGAAGTGCCCGGCATACACACCGTGAGCTGGAAGAGCCCTGTCGACGAGATAACCATCCGCCACGAGGCCTTCTCGCGCGAGGGTTTCGCCCTCGGAGCCGTGATGGCGGCCGAATGGCTGAAAGGGAAACAGGGATTCCACACATTCTCCGAAGTGCTCGGAATCAGCCTCTGACATCATTTATTTCCATAAGACAAAACATTGACACAACATCACATGTCAACCTCTAACAAAAGCTTCTCCGAACGGCTGCGCGCTGTCAAGCCGGGCCGATGGGTAAGATTCGGCATAGTCTCGCTCCTCTTCTTCCTGTGGGTGATCTGGATGGGCAACCCCTGGCTCGCACTGATCTGGATTCTCCTCTTCGACATCTATATCACCGGCTACATCCCCTGGACCTGGTGGAAGAAAAAGAAAGGACCCTCCCGCACGGTAATGGCCTGGGTGGACGCGATCGTCTACGCCCTCGTCCTGGTCTACCTGATATTCGCGTTCATAGGGCAGAACTACAAGATTCCATCGTCGAGCCTGGAGAAATCCCTTCTCGTGGGCGACTACCTGTGGGTCAACAAGACTGTCTACGGGCCCCGCGTGCCCCAGACCCCGCTGCATTTCCCCCTGGCGCAGCACACCCTCCCCATAGTCAACACAAAGAGCTACATAGAAAAGCCGCAGCTGGAGTATCACCGTCTGCCGGGGCTCCGCGAGATACAGAGAGGAGATATCGTGGTCTTCAACTATCCGCAGGGAGACACCGTCGCCCTGAAGATACAGAATCCCGACTACTACCAGATATGCCACGACCTGCGCCGCAACGGCGTGGCAGACCCCCGGAGCTTCATCGAGCAGAATCCACAGCAGTTCGGGGAGGTGGTGTGGCGTCCCGTCGACCGCAGGGAGAACTACGTGAAGCGCGCCATAGGGCTTCCCGGAGAGCGTCTGCGCATCAGCGGCGACACAATCTTCATCAACGGCAAGGCCATCGAGGATCCGGAGAATGTGCAGTATAACTATATCATCCCGGTGAAAGGCCGCATTTCCGATGAGAAATGGCAAAGCATCGGCGTTCGCGGCGACGACCACGGAATGGCGCCGGTCTCCGGAGGCGAGGTGCTGGGCTTCAACTACTACAATGTGCCTCTGACGGCAGCCGCCCGGAAAGCGGTCGAGTCGTGGCCCGAAGTAATCGGCCCGCTCATGCGCGAGGTCGAGTCAGGGCTCTACGACCTCTCGGGTGTCTTCCCTCTCGGCAACACCTACGGCTGGACACGCCCCCACATGGGAGAGCTCTGGATTCCCAAACGCGGACAGACACTGCGGCTGACCCTTGACAATCTTCCCGTCTATGAACGCGCCGTGAGGGTCTACGAGGGCAACGACCTCCAGGTAAAGGACGGCCGGATATTCATCAACGGCCAGGACAATCCGTATTATACCTTCAAATACGACTATTACTGGATGATGGGAGACAACCGCGACCGCTCGGCCGACTCCCGCTACTGGGGCTTCGTGCCGGAAGACCATATCGTAGGCACGCCGGTGTTCATCCTGGTGTCGTTCGACGAGGAGAAATCGCTCACCGAGGGTAAGATAAGATGGAACAGAATTCTCAGAGACGCGAATCCGGAGAAAAAATGGGGGAGAGAATGATTTCTCTCCCTCCTTATCTCGGCTCCCTGGGATGGTATGCCCAACTTGTCGGCAGGCGTCTGCGGGGAGAAAACGGATTCCCGGAAGCGGAGAGAAAACAATATTGCCGCACAGTGATAGGGGGGCACGGGGAGCCGATGACCCTCAGCGTCCCGATTGCAGGGGGAGCCTCGGCGGTGAAAAGGCTGGCTCCCGACAGGCTTGAGGTATCCATGCACGGGCGATGGACACATCAGCATCTCGGCGCAATAGAGGCTGTCTACGGGCGCACGCCCTTCTTCATCCATCTTTTTCCCGGACTGTCTGCCATAATCGAGACGCCCCCGCTGTCGCTCCCGGATCTCAACCTCTCGCTTCACAATCTCATATGGCAATGGATGAGGATGGAGGATATCGTGAACGCCGCCACGGCCAGCGAGATGCGTTCCAACCAGGCTGTGGCCCGGAGGGGGCGCGAGCTGGCGGCCGCGCTCGATTTCCGCCTGTCGGTGATTGACGCGGCCTTCAGGATCGGCCCTGAGGCTGTTCTTGCCCTGCCTTTCGCCGCCATTTAATATTTTACGACTTCATACGTTATAATATCTGAGGACGACGCGTGCATCACGGCGTCGCGATGTAAGCAATGAATTGGTCAACCCGCATATTGTCTCTGCTAATGGCCGTGGCCGCCGCCATGGCCGGCGCCACGTATGCCTGCGCGCAGCAGCCGGAGGAGCCCAGGATACAGATAAAGGCCTACAAGGGTTTCTACAGGTTTGTCGATGAATACGGCGACACGGTGCGCATGACCATCATCAACGACATCTACGTCTATCCCCCGCTTAAATTCAAGAACAAGAAGCAGGAGGAGTTCTATTGGCGCACCGTTCGCGACGTGCGCAAGACCCTCCCCTACGCCAAACTGGCTTTCGCCACGCTGTGCGAGACCTACGAGTATATCCAGACTATTCCCGACAAGAAGGAGCGGGAGAGGCACCTAAAACGCCTGGAGAAGGATATATTCGACAAATACAAGCCTGTGGTGAAGAATTTCACCAAGCGGCAGGGGAAAGTGCTGCTCAAGCTCATCAACCGGGAGACCGACCAGACCTCCTACCACATCATCAAGGCGTTCCTGGGCACCTTCCGGGCCGGCATATGGCAGACTTTCGGCCGATTCTTCGGAATGAACATGAAGCTTGACTTCAAGCCCGACAAAAACGAAGAGGACGCCATCATCGAGAGGGTGGCTACCCTCATCGAGCAAGGCGCCCTGTGAGTCTTAGGCTGAAGGAATCATCAGTTCCCGTGTATTATCTTGTATCAGCTTAATTTTGGCTGGCTATTGTGACCGCGCTTGGTAGATGCTTAAAAATCCGCGTCAATCCGCTTCCATCCGCGAAGCCATCCCGAAGCGAAGCCACAGGGATATCCGCGATGAGTAACAATCACTTAACCAGTGATAAACTATGAACTATTAGTGATA
>DKYZ01000012.1:27232-29205 GCA_002493515.1 Porphyromonadaceae bacterium UBA7087
TATCACTAATAGTTCATAGTTTATAGTTAGATAGAGGGGGATGATTTTTCATCGCGGATTTTTTTCGTACTTTGTTCCCATTCGTTCCCATGACAGTTCCCATATGAGCGGAGCGAATGAGAGTTCTGCGCGCGCCGCAGGCCTCTCGGAGTTCCTGTCTGTTACCAACGGCCACAGCGAAGTCGAGAGACTATATGTGAGTGCATGAGGAGCTGCCGGAAGGCAGCGCGAACCTGGAGGAGCCTGCGGCGCGCGCAGAACTTTTTGTCCGCAGGCGGCCATGGGAACTTTTATGGGAACTTGTGGGAACTGCGCTTCGCGCCTCGGAGCTGAAAAATCCGCTTCCATCCGCGAAGCCATCCGCGAAGCCATCCCGAAGGCGTAAGCCACAGGGATATCCGCGATGAGAAACAATCCCGTAGTCAGTGATAAACTATGAGTGATAAACAGCATGCTGCTGCGTTTATCACCTATCGCTCATCGTTTATAGTTGAATCGTCGGGGATGGATGATTTTGGTGTCAGAGCAGGCGTATGATGTCATCGACGGAGGTACTATAATCATCATCATTGGTGTTATGATCATCGACGGATGGATTGAGTTCATCATCAGATGGATTGTGGCCATCGCGGTCTTTGTTTTTTACGGGGCTGAGCACGAGGCTCAGGAGCTTGCGGCGGTAATGGGAAACTGTGCTCCTGCTACGACTGAAGACCTTCGTCATCTGTGTCGGTGTCACTCCGCAGCGTATCAGGAGCGCCACATGCCAGTCGTTGACACCGAGCTTACCCCCTGACAATACCTTCAGGTCATGGCGGAAATCCGGACGTTCCTCCAGGACAGTCTTTTCGAGCTCCTCCCATATCGGATCACTTTCCGGAATGTGCTTGCCTGCATTAATCCTGTCCATCAGCCGGCTATGGACCTCCGAACCGTAGAGCGATTCGGACACAGCGACAGGCTTGTCCACATTTCCGTTATATAACTGCAGAAGCCTTTTTTGAAGCACCTCCCTTAGCTCATTGTTGCTCTTTATTTTGTCGAACCTCGACTTCCCCACCTTATCTTCCTCGCACTGCTCCATTTTACAGATACGGTTTTCGAGATTTGCTATGGTCTCCCTGGCCTCAGTAAGCTCCATGCGATGCCTCTGCCAACGGGCATACAGATAAAATATCACGACAGCGGCAGCGAGTGCCATGGCAAGCACGATTATCGCGAGTCTGTCGGCCTTACGCTCCGCTTTATGCCGCTCACGCTGCTGCACCATATAATTGTATCGGGCGTTCTGCATCATGAACTGCTGTCGCTCGTGCCTGTCATGATACTCATTCACAATATCCCCTAATTTTACTGAATAGCTCACGAGGGAATCAACACTTACGAATTCCCTGACTTCCGGCGAAAGAAGAATCTTATATCCGATTCTATGGTTGTTCGTATCCTTACGCTCCACGAGCTCACGGGCGAATCTATATGCGCTGTCAGGCATTCCCGCCCTTTTGTATATCATGGCGGCTGTGACTAATGCGAGATTCCGGAACTCAGGCTCTGCACGGTCCTCGACGCCGCGAATCAGATTGATGGCGGAATCAAGTTTCCCCTTTTCCATCTTGACATAGGCCATGTCTATAAGCTGGTTGGCCATAAGTTCCTTTGAAAACTTTTTTGCCAAATCATAAGCCTTTTGAAAATGTATTTCCGCCAGGTCGCACATCTTATTTGCCATATACATGCTGCCAAGCAGTTGATGGTCATATACAAGATTTACAGTGTCTCCAAGCATGTTGCTCACTCTTATGGTTTCCTCCAAATAAGGAATTGCATCTAAAGAAAGACCCATTTCCTGAAGCAATCGTCCTGTTTGACTGAGTATGTTCAATCGCATCGGGTTAGTTGAGTTAGAGGGATATCTGTCAAGTGACTGTTGGAAATATCTCAACGCTGTCGGATAGTCGCCGATGTCGCTGTAT
>DKYZ01000035.1 GCA_002493515.1 Porphyromonadaceae bacterium UBA7087
CGCTTGAGGCAAAGGATTTGTTCAACACCTCGCAACACGATGCAATGATGTATAATGACGCGGTTCAGATTGTTCAGAAAAACTTCTCAACAGGACGGTCGGTGATGCTCACACTCCAGTATCGCCTCAACACAACCCGCGACCGCTATCGTGGCACAGGCGCCGGCAGCACCGAAAAATCCAGGTTTTAATCAACCTCAGGTATTATGGCAGAACCTTGGCAACCGGCTTCTTGTTGTAAGGAAAAATATCAGTCTATATGGAAATGAATCTTGTTTCAGAAAAAATACCGGCTGTCTATGCCGGCAACGAGGCCTATATGAATATCATAGGGCGCGTCAGTGTAAGACAGTACTCCGGCGAACCGGTGAATGCCGGCCAGCTGTCGGCCATACTCCATGCCGCCATGAGCGCACCATCCGGCGTGAACCGCCAGCCCTGGGAGTTCATAGTTGTGGACGATCCGGATCTGTTGGCACGTCTTGCCGAAGCCCTGCCGTATGCCAAGATGACGGCCCATGCGCCTGTGGCGATAGTGGTATGCGGAAACAGGGAGCGGTTTCTTGACGGTGTTGACGACGTGCTGTGGGAGCAGGATCTGTCGGCTGCGTCGGAGAATATCCTTCTTGCGGCGCACGCCATAGGTCTCGGCGGCGTGTGGACCTGCCTCTATCCACATGACGACCGCGTAGCCCCCGTCCGCTCCATACTGAACATTCCCGAAGCCCTTATCCCATTCAACCTCATTCCTATAGGTCATCCCGACCATCAGCATCAGCCGATGAACAAATGGCATCCCGAAAGAGTCCACCTTAACCGGATGTAGGCAGAAGGACAGTAGTCAGCAATCCCAGGAAGATACAACGTCATGTGCTTGCATGTGACGTTTTTTTTGTGTGATCTGCAAAAATTTAGTCATCAATGTTTTGCCGAATAAAAAATTATTGCTAAATTTGCAATGATAAATAATGCACTAAAGAATGAGGATATTCACTGAAAAGCCACTTAAACAGTATGCTGACTCCCATCCGGAGGCAAGGACAGCTATCCAGGATTGGATTAGAAAGGTCAAGGAAGCCCGGTGGAGGACGTTGGCGGACATAAAGCAGACATTTAACTCTGTTGATTATCTTGGCAATCAGAGATATGTATTTAATATCAAGGGTAACGATTACAGATTGATTGTTGTTATCCAGTTTAGGCCGCAGTTTGTTTATATCCGATTTATCGGTACCCATTCAGAATATGATAGAATTGACTGTTCCATAATTTAACAATACAAGACCATGACCAAGATTGAGAATGAAAATCAGTATGACTGGGCTGTCGCGAGAGTTGAGCAACTCCTTCCACTCGTTAACGACGATACCCCGGAAACGGATCCCAACTATATTGAGCTCGTGTTGCTCTCAAACCTTGTTGCGGATTATTCAGACGAACACTATTCTGTCGGTGAGCCAACACTGATAGACATTATTAAACTCCGTATGTATGAGATGGGGCTGACCCAGGCGTCTCTTGCCAAACTGATAGGCGTGAGCCCTTCAAGGGTATGTGATTATCTTTCCGGAAAATCGGAACCCACGCTTCAGGTTGGGCGCGTCATCAGCAGGAAGTTGAATATATCTCCGGCAATTGTTCTTGGTGTATGAATCGGATTTCTTATATTTGTACCGGAAATCATATCAATTTCAGATGAGACATATAGCTTTTTCTGCGGAGACGGATGTGGTGAACCGCCGTCTTCCTTTCTTTCTCGCTCTTGAGGAGTGGACGGCGCGGAATATGCCGGCCGGTGATTATTTTTTCTCGTGGCAGGTGGATCCCACAGTGATCTGCGGGCGCAACCAGGAGATCGACAAGGAGGTCAATCTCGAATATTGCGGGGCCCACGGCATAGACGTGGTGAGACGTCGCAGCGGCGGAGGATGCGTGTTTGCCGACCGCCAGAACTTCATGTTCTCCTTTATCACAGCCAGCGATATGGTGACGGAGGTTTTCGCGGGCTATACAGCCATGATAGCCGGAGCCTTGCAGAAAATTGGCATCGATGCCGTGGCCACAGGCCGCAACGACATAACAATCGGAGGGAAGAAAGTGTCGGGTAACGCCTTCTACCATCTTCCGGGACGCAGCATAGCCCACGGCACAATGCTCTATGACTTCGACCCGTCGAGGCTCGCCAACGCCATCACGCCGTCAAAGGCAAAGCTGGAGTCGAAGGGCGTGAAGTCCGTGCCAATGCGTGTCACGTGCCTGAAGAACGAGGGAATCGCCTTGACAACATCTGAGTTCGGACGATATATGATAGAGAGCCTTACCGAAGGAGAGCCTTACGTGCTCACCGAGGATGATGTCAGGGAGGTCGAGGCTATCGAGCAGGGTTATTATGATCCTGACTTCCTGCGCATACACGGCAGGGAAGACAGATGCCGCGCAGCAGTGGCAAGGAGAGAGGGACGGGCGGTCGTACCCGGTCTCGGGGAGTTCTGTGTGGAATATGTCCTCGATTCAGCCGACGGCACAATACGAGACTTCTCCATATCGGGAGATTTCTTCATGAGCGGCGATGTGGAGGAGCGTCTATGTCGTCCGATGGAGGGCGTTAGGGCTGAGAAAAAGGCTGTCGCTGCCCGTATAGATGTAATTGGGCCCGGCAGCGTGATACCTGGCCTTACTCCGGCCATGCTGCTTGACCTCGTGATGGGTGCCGAGTGACATGCGGGCAGGCCATGTGGCATGGAGAGAGTGTCTTCCGGAGGTTACGGAATTGGAAAAAAAGGATTAAATTTGCCTAATAAACGTGCCGGAGGCTTCCGGATGGCAATTTTGGAGGCATTCTCGCGTTTCAATACTATATCAAGAACTCAACAACTCAACGATACCTATCATAATGAATATCAAAAGGAGCGGCCGTTGCCTCAAGGCCCTGGGCGGAAGCCTGGCGGTCTGTCTGGCCCTGGCCTCATGCGGCACCCCGAAGAAGGTGGCTTATTTCCAGGATGTGGAAACAGCCGTGGTAAAGGAAATGACAGAACGTCAGGCGATTAAGGTCAAACCTGGCGACAAGCTGTCGATAGTTGTGAAATCGAAGGATCCCACGCTGTCGGAGCTGTTCAATATGCCGGTGATCTCCAACCGCCTCGGATCCGCCAGCTCATACAGCGGCACCGGAGCCACCATCAGGACGTATACAGGCAGCAGCGACGGAATGTCGGGCTACACGGTGGCTCCTGACGGCGACATTGATTTCCCGGTGCTTGGAAAACTACATATAGTCGGCATGACGCGCTCGGAGCTGGCGGGCTACATCAAGGGCGAGCTCATGGGACGCGACCTCGTCAAAGACCCTGTAGTCACGGTGGAGTTCCTCAATACCGGAGTCTCGGTGCTCGGAGAGGTGAAGCAGCCCGGCCGTTATGACATGAACGTAGACGAGCTCACCATCCTCGACGCCATAGCGCTTGCCGGCGACCTGGATATCCAGGGCCAGAGGGAGAATGTGAAGGTTGTGCGTCGCGAGGCCGACGAACTTCATACCTACCAGGTCGACCTCACCGACATGCGTAACCTGGTCGCCTCTCCCGCATATTATCTGCAGCAGGATGACATTATATACGTTGAGCCCAACGGAGTGAAGAAACGCCAGACCACCGTCAACGGCAACACCGCCCTGTCGGCATCCTTCTGGGTGTCGGTGGCGTCGCTGCTCACATCTGTGGCTGTGCTTATTTTCAAATAAACCATTAAAAAACAGATATAATTTAAGTGATGGGCATATGGCCATTTAAATCAGTCGAGACCCTGAAGGCATCCGGAATGTTCCAGGGTTTCACCGACTGGCATTCCCACATATTGCCTGGGGTGGACGACGGCATCAAGACGATTGAAGACTCGCTCGATGTGCTTCGCGCATACGAGGAGCTCGGCTTCCGCAAGGTGTGGCTCACGCCGCACATAATGGAGGATTACCCCAACGAGACGGCTGACCTGCGCAGGCGTTTCGACGAGCTCAGAAATGCGTGGACAGGCAATGTGGAGCTTGACCTCGCGGCGGAGAACATGCTTGACATGATGTTCGAGCGTCGCCTGGAGAAAAACGACTTTCTGCCTATAGGCAAGGACAGGAACCATCTTCTTGTGGAGACCTCATACTACACACCTCCGTTTGATATGGACAGCATAGTTGATGCCGCCATGTCGAAAGGATATTTCCTTATCCTGGCTCACCCGGAGCGTTACCGCTATATGGACAAGAACGATTACAGGAAATGGAAATCCAAGGGGTTGAAATTCCAGACTAATTTCATGTCTGTGGTGGGAGGCTACGGAGACACGGCCAGACAGAAGGCCGAATGGCTCCTTCAGGAAGGGCTGGTGGATTTCACCGGCAGTGACGTCCACCGTCTCGACGCCGTTGCGGCGATGATAGAGAAATCGCCCAAGAAGCGCGACACGCTTGAGTGCCTGAGGGAAGTGGCGTTGAATCCGGCCATCGAATGACAAGGAAGAAGGAATTAATTGAATGATTATTTAAACAAAAAAGAATCGTCGTTGCGACGATTCTTTTTTGTTGTTAAGCTTTATGGCGATCGGGGTTACTCTGCCTTACCCTCTGAGCCGAGCACGTTGATGATCTTGTGCTTGTAGAGTCTCTCCATCTCGTCGCGGGCCGGACCCAGGTATTTGCGGGGGTCGAACTCAGCCGGCTTGTCGTGGAATATCTTGCGCACGGCGGCGGTCATTGCCAGGCGGCTGTCGGAGTCGATGTTGATCTTGCAGACATCCATCTTCGCGGCCTTGCGGAGTTCCTCCTCGGGAATGCCGATGGCGTCGGGAAGCTTGCCGCCGTATTCGTTGATGGTGTCGACATACTCCTGGGGCACGGATGATGAGCCGTGGAGCACGATGGGGAAGTCGGGAAGTTTCTTCTCGACAGCCTCAAGCACATTGAAAGCGAGCGGCGGGGGAACGAGACGGCCGGTCTTGGGGTCGCGTGTACACTGCTCGGGAGTGAACTTGTATGCGCCGTGGGATGTGCCGATGGAGATGGCGAGGCTGTCGCAGCCGGTGCGGTTGACGAAGTCGATCACCTCCTCGGGGTCGGTGTAGGTGTGATGGTCGGAGCTTACCTCGTCCTCAACGCCGGCGAGAACGCCGAGCTCACCCTCTACAGTCACGTCATACTTGTGGGCATAGTCCACAACCTTCTTTGTCAGAGCCACGTTCTCCTCGTAGGGCAGGTGGCTGCCGTCGATCATTACGGAAGAGAAACCGTTGTCGATGCAGTCTTTGCAAAGTTCGAAGCTGTCGCCATGGTCGAGGTGAAGAACAATCTGGGGGTGTTCCCAGCCAAGTTCTTTGGCATACTGCACAGCACCTTGGGCCATATAACGGAGCAAAGTGGCATTGGCATAGTTGCGCGCACCCTTTGAAACCTGAAGAATCACAGGAGATTTCTCCTCAGCGGCAGCCTTGATAATCGCCTGCAACTGCTCCATATTGTTGAAATTGAAAGCCGGGATGGCATAACCACCCTTGATAGCCTTGGCAAACATCTCGCGGGTG
>DKYZ01000043.1 GCA_002493515.1 Porphyromonadaceae bacterium UBA7087
CGACAGCGAAATCGCCGAACTCGATGGCTATGTCGCCTCTATGCGCCGTCTTGCCAACTCAGCGCTTCTCCGTGGACTGCGCGGTGAGCCGCTGCGGTCGGAGAGCATGGTGCTTCAGAAGCGCAACGGCTACGCGCAGGTCTACAAATACTGGCTGCTGCTTCAAAAGGGCATTGAACTTTTCGAGGGCGCAAACGCTATCGGTGTACGCCCGATTTGGGAATTGTACGAACTTTGGTGCTTCCTGAAAATGCGGCAGATGACAGCCGACATTCTCGGTCTGCATTTCGACAACCCCGAAGAAATCACCGGAAATCCCATGCCAATGGTGAAGCCTTTCGAGGACAACAATCAGGAACATACGGTTGAGTATCATTGCGCAGACGGCTCTGACGTCCGGCTGCACTATCAGCACACATATAGCCGCAAGACAGGCGAAGTGCATACGGCCACCACCGAAAACCGTCCCGACATCGTGCTTACCGTTGTCAAGCCCGATGGATTCGAGCTGACTTATCTTTTCGATGCTAAGTATCGACTGCTCGATGATAACAAGCTCAACAGAGAAGACCGCGAGGAATACGATGCGAGCGGAGGTGCCGACACACCTCCGGCTGACGCGATAAACCAGATGCACCGCTACCGCGATGCCATCTATTATGGCTCAGACCGCTTCACTCATGCCGCCAAGGAAATAATCGGCGGCTACATACTGTTTCCCGGACGCGGACACAACGAAGAGGTGCGCAAGCGTTTCTTCTATCAAAGTATCGAAACGGTCAACATCGGGGCGTTCCCACTGTTGCCCGATGCATCCGATCCCTCGAACGAGGGCTCTTTGCTGTTTGAATTTCTCACGAAAATTCTCACCGCTCCGTCAGTCGCCGACCATATCCAGGACGCGATTCCCCAAAAGGGACTCAGGTATGTGACTACCGAGCAGCCAGCGCCTCAAGACCTTGTCCTTGTCGGTTACTACAAGACAGAACAATTGCCTATTATCAAGGAGCAACGTCTTTACTACGTTCCGGCGGCACTCGGCAAAGGCTCAATCAATCTCGTGTCAGGCTTCGAGAAAACAAAGTATCTCCTGCTCCACCACGACAAGGAGCGAGTGCTTGTACGTCTCAAAGGCGATGGTCCGAAGTTCTATCCCAAGACTGCGCTTGAAAGCATGGGCTTTGCTCCCTCCGGCGACTACTACCTCGGCTTCGGGATAAACGATTTCACGCCCGTTCCCGGCATAGACCCAAACGCCTACGAAATAGAGCGCAAAGGTCAGCAGCGTTATACTCCCTATTTCACAACCATAAATAAGTTAAAAAATAAATGAATTATACAAATATTCGCAATCACAACAGAAAGGAAAGCGATCAATATGGCATTCGAAGATAAGTATAAGGAGTTTGAGCAATACCTGACTTCCGGGGAACCGGGAGTGGAGGAACGCGCGCGGAACTGGTCGATGGCGATTGGTTTGCAGGATGTTGACAGATTGAAGCCGTCGGAATTTCTGCTTGAACAGGCAAAAGCGAATATCGAGGGTAAAATCTCAAGCGAAGAAGTCAGCAAACGGCTTGAGGAGTATTACAGCCAGAAATCAGTTCGGGAGAAAGCGGAAGCCGATGGGACCTTTGAGGCGGACAGAGTGGCAGACCGAATCAATCTTCTTTTGGCAGAGAGGGCTTTTACGTTCTCCCCTATGGAGCTGTCGCGCATACATGGTTTTCTTTTCAAGGGTGTTTTGCCAGATGCCGGGCAGTTCCGCACTTACAATATTACAAAAAATCAGTGGATTCTTGACGGCGGTACCATCAGCTATGGTAGTGCGGGGGCTTTGTCGGAACTTCTGAATTATGACTTCGGCGAGGAAAAAAAGTTTGATTACGGCACAGTATCTTCTGCCGAGGCCATAAGCCATATCGGTCGATTCATTTCAGGTATATGGCAGATTCACGCTTTTGGCGAAGGCAACACCCGCACAACAGCGGTATTTCTTATAAACTATCTCAGAAGTTTTGGATTCGATGTGAATAACGAGAGCTTTGAGAAACATTCATGGTTCTTCCGCAATGCCTTAGTCCGTTCTCAATACGAGAATATACCGAAAGGAATCCATCGCACCTTCGAGCCGATGGAGCGGTTTATGAATTTTGCCGTGTTCGGCATCCCTGCCGACCTCCGTAACCGAACACTGCATATCCGTTGGAATGAGCCATTACGACAGAATGGCGTTTCGAATGAAACTAAACGCCAAAATGACGTTTTGGAAACACCATTGTCGTTTAGTGAACGGCTCTCGTTGAAAGAAATGGCTGTGATACGCCTTATAGCGTCAGACTCAAAAATTTCAATAGCTTCCATAACCGATAAAACGGGGCTGTCAAGGCGCACCGTCGACAGAATCATCGCCGCTTTAAAAGACAAGAGCATACTCGTCAGAGAAGGTGCCAAAAATAATGCTACTTGGATAATCAACTTTTCGTAACCATATATCATATTTCATGGCGAAGAAGTTTGAGATACGGAACAGTACGGCTAAGTTTCCGATTTCCAGAGGATTACTGACGAGGCGAGTGTTGCCGATTGTCAGGTCTTTTGTATGGTGTGAGTGGCCGTAGATCCATGCCGAGATTCGGCTGTCGGCTATGTAGTTGCCGAGTTCGGTGGCATATGCGGCGTTTAGGACATCGCCTTTATGCCGACCATCGATGGCGGCGAATGTGGGAAGATGGTGAGTGACAACCACAATCTTCTCCGCATCGCTTTCGCTTACAGCCTTTTCAATGAAGGCGAGGTTTCGTTCAAATTCATCGTTGATGTTTTGGGGAATCAGGCGATGTTTGTTGTAGAGAATCTGGGCGTAGTCGTTCATGCCACTTTGAATTGCCATTTCGTCAACTGGCGGTATTCTCGACCAGAGCGTTGAAAGTATGAAGTCAACGTTGTCTACGCGCACCACCTTATTGTGATAATAGCCGACATTCGGCAAAAACATCTTTTGCCAGCTCGCGCTACGAGCCGCTATGTCGCCGTTATTGTAGAATTCATGGTTGCCGGCTATCATCAGAACCTGACGATAGTTTTCCGATGCCCATTTCCAGAATCTGAGATGCGAAATCGTGGTGTCAACAAGATAGCCGATGTCTCCGGCTATGACGAGGACATCTCCGACCGGTTCAAGCGGCAGCGACTTCATGAAGCGCATATTCTCATGAAATTCCATGTGGAGGTCGGAGCAATATTGAATCTTCATTCTTTTAGATCGTCGCAATATGGTTTTACAAAGGTGACTATCACAGTCATTACCTCCTGAAATGTCAGCGGATTCTCTATCGGAGTCTTATTACAGTAGGCGTTCCATCGCTTTTCAAGAGTCGCATCATTCATAAATTCCGAGGAAAATACCGTATCGCAGGCAGAGAAATCTGTATTACGATTTTCAAATGTCGCCAGGATTGCTTCCGACAGAGTGTTCCCATCAAAACCATGAGCCGTGATGATACGGTACAGGTCGAAATAGTCTTTCATCCGGCTATTGAACACACTTTTCTCAACAATAGTCTGAAACTTCTCGGCAACAACCGTTTCCAATGAGTATGCGGTAATTCGGGGATTCACCATTTCTCCTATAATAGTCGGGTATGCCATTATGACAGGACTGGGGGTTATTACATCGCCAAAGCCGATGTCAAATGTCAATTCCTTCTTGATTGTATCGAGAAATCCAACGACCGTAATCCTTACACCCGGATATTTGCGCTCAACGGCAATATCCGATGCCTCAACGCTATCCGGTAAAAATCTCACGCCGTCATCATCGACATTCAGTAAGGCTATTTCCTTAAATGCCGCAACGATAGCCTCCTTGTCGTTGCTGATATGGGTTCCCATGAAATCGACATCCAATGTCGGCCTCGGCAAAAACTCATCATACGCATAGAGCAGCGCACCACCCTTTAGAATGAAGTTGTTGCAATATTTGCTCTCGGATAACCTATACAGGAACCGTTCCTGCATATACCTCACAAGCAATTGCTGATAACGGCGGTTGTCATGGTCGCTCAGATTTAGAAGTCTGACTTTAAGCGAATGCGCGATATTCTTTGCCATTATATTTTCACATCAAGATAGTTTGACAATAGATTATAGACCCGGAGTTGCTTGGCGTATTGTGACAACAGACTCAGATTCTTTTGCGGATAACTCAGATAAGAGTTCAGAATCTCTGCCATAACATCAATGCCGATTTTATTGCGATACTTTATAGCATCGCAAAGACACCGCTCGCGGTCATAGATGGCTACTTCGATTCCTTCAATTGGCGCTTTAGAACGCCCGATTTCCAGAAGCTCGTACTTCTGATAAACAAGAGTAATGTCTATTGCTTCCGGCAACCTTACCCTGCGTTTCCTGCCGATGGCAACATAGTATGAATCCGGGATTTGAGTGGTCATACCGTAATGATGCCATGCCGAGTATAGGCACAGAATCCCACCCGGTACGATTGCATCCATATCAATCATTCCACCGGCAAGAGTGTCAAAAGTGGCATAAACGCCATTACGCACCTTGACAATCTCGCCCTCTCGTGCATCTCTAAGTATTCCGCGATAGGAGCGGCTTCCTCTGACCGGAATAATGAATCCGTCCTTTTGAGGTTCTTCTTTATTCATAGCACAAAGTTACGGCATTTATGTGAATTAGCCGAACATTTTTGCAAATTATTTTGATGAGCTACATCAGAAAGGCCGATTCCCATATAGGATATTCCCCTGAAAATGGATAACTTTGAAGATACAGAAACACAGGCCCGGGAGGGTCTGGAAAGCGAGTTTTAGAAAGGAGACACGGAGCGAATCCGGGATTCTGTACCCGAAAATCTACAATCCATTGAGCGACAAGACTGCTCGCAGAGAATCCACGCCTCACACGTGTTGAGCTTGCCGAAAAAGTCGGCATAACGGAGAATGGGGTGAAGAAGATCATCACCAACATGAAAGCCATCGGATGGATTGAGCGCATGGAAGCAATAAGACCGGTCGCGACAGACAGTGCAAAAGATGTACATTTACTTTCTGCTTTGTCTATGAGAAAAAAGTATTAACTTTGCGCCAGCAAACCCGACAGTGGATAAAACCGGACTTTCTCCAGGCAAAAAACGCGTCGAGTTCAAACCCATCAATAGTTGAGGCCATAATATGAGACGAATTATAGCAGCCATAATTCTCATGGTGACGGGAATCGCGGCACATGATGCCGCCGCGTTTGTGCGCGAGCCCAGAGCCGACGTGCGGCTTGACAGCGCTTTCTCTAAGGGGGAGAGAGCGATGGACCGCGGTGACTGCACGGAAGGAATCAAACACTATATGGAGGCGGCAAACCTGTCGCACGAACAGAAGGAGCACGAAATGGAATTCCTGAGCCTGTATAATCTCGGAGTGGCATACTTCAGTCTGTACCGTAACGGAGAGGCCCTCGACTACTTCAGGAAAGCATACCAGATCTGTATGGAAAACGATCTTGACCCGAAGCAGGAGGTGATGGTCCTCAACGGGCTTGCCGGAGTCTTCTTCGAGCAGCAGGAATACGACAAGGCACGTAAGCTCGTGGAGAAGGCATATAACCTCGCTATCAAGAACGGCATAACTTCACAAATGGAGACACTCGCCGCCGACATCGCCCTTATCTGCAACAAGGAGGGCAGATATGACGAGGCTGAGAGATTCATCCGGATATCCGACGGATATATCGCCGACACCGACCTCAAGACCAAGGGACGCAACATGACAATCCTCGCAGAGACGTATTTCTGCCAGGGGAAATATGACAAAGTGGAGGAAATCGCCGGGGAAATCCTCGCCAACACCCAGACCGCCGGCAACGACAGATCACTCGTAATGACCTACCTCATACATATCTACACCGCAAAGGGGGATTACGCCAGGGCATATCCATATGTGGAGGATGCAAAAAGACTGTCGGGAATATCCAACAAGGAGTATGTCTTCGGGACACTTTCGGAGCTCTATGATAAAACAGGCGACTACCGCAAAGCACTGCTGATGAAGGACTCGGTGATATTCTACCAGGACAGCGTGTCGAAGATAAACAACCGACGGCTTCTGGAAGGCGCCAACACCCAGCTGGAGATAATGAAATACAAGGCCGACATGGAGAGCCGCATCGCCGAGCTTCATGAGCGCTACCTGATATGGTGGTTTGTAGCGATAGTGAGCGTGCTCATTCTCATTATCACGATTGTGGTCATCAACAGGCAGAAAATGAAAATCCATCTGCGCCAGCAGCTGACCGAGACCGCCCTCGAAAAGGAGCAGAAGGAGAATCTCCTCAACCAGGAGCGCATCCGTGAGACCGAGCTGATAGCGACCCACCAGAAAGAGATGATGCAAAAGGAGATCGAGCTGAAGGGGCGTGAGCTTGCTGCAACCGCCATGTTCGTCACTTCCCGCAATGAACTGATAGAGGATATCGCGAAAAAACTTGAGGAGATAAACAACCGCCACAATATCGCGGAGATCGGGAGCCTCGGAATCTCCCTGAGACAACAGCTGAGAACCTCGGCCGACCAGGAGAACATGGTAGTGAACTTCGAGGCTGCCGACCCTGATTTCGCCAGAAGGGTTCTCGAGCGGCATCCGGCACTGCTTGACAGCGACGTGCGTTTCCTGTCGTATGTGAGGATGAATATGCAGACCAAGGATATCGCCGCCCTGCTCAACATCACCCCCGACTCATGCAAGCGACGCAAGATACGACTCAGCAAAAAGCTCGGACTCGAGAGCTCATCCGAGCTTTACAGCCATATCCTGGGAATATGACCGCCCGGGGGGATGGAATTTTTCCGCGTGTCACAATGCCAAAATCGTAATATATCATAGTCATAAAAGCCAGCTAATTTTAGCAATTTGCTCATATTTTTCATTTTAACATCTTTGTCACCCTTTTGTCACCCCCTGTTTTTTGACAGATTTGCCATATGTATCTAATTTTAGGCCGGATTTTTAACTAACCTATAAAAAGACCGCTATGATCAAAAAACTGACATCTTTGTTGGGACTGCTCGCGGCAGGAGGGGTGGCGATATATTCCACCGGAACCCTCCCGAACCTGCAGCCTACAACAGGCTCCGGCAGACAGGTAGTCAAGCCGGACGGGAAAATCAAGCTTTCCCCGTCAAACAAGTTCAACACCCGTGACGCTTTCTCTCGTCTGCAGACCGGAGACCCGTTCGGGACAGCACTCTATGGACAGACACGCGCTTCGCGGACACCGATAAGAATCGCGGCCGCGATGAATGTGGCGGACAGCGTGGTGCTCTACGGACTCAACCACCGCGACGACACCTGGCAGACCATGTCGCCGCTCGCGTCGAAGGTATTCTCCTTCCACGCCGCACCCGAACTCAATTTCCTGGAAGCCTCCCCGCTGGACCTCGAGACTCCCATGGCGGCCTTCCATGCAAAGGGGCATTTCCATCTCCTCTTCTCCACCAGAGAGGAGGATGACAATTACAATTCCTTCTGCACGGTCATCATGAAGGTCTATGACGACACCACCTGGGAACTGCTTGACACCGTCACTCTCGCCGACAGCGTGGAGGGATGGGATTTCTTCCTGCGTCAGGTGGCCGCATACGACCCGGTGACCGACAAGGTATACACCATGTCGTGGGGAGACGGCAAGCCGCTACTCTCGCTTGACCTGGCCACAAACGAGCTGAAGGTCGTAGGAGGAGACGCCAACAAATTCGTCCAGACAATGTTTGTGGACGGCAACGGAACCCTCTACGGAATAACCTACAACGAGAAGAAACTATACACTATAGACAAGGAGACAGGCGGCATGACAGAGGTCGGGGACATAGACCTCCCGTTCGGCCTGAGCGCGAATCCGATGTCGGCCACACTCGACCCCGCCACCGGAAAGATCTATTGGGTAGCGGTAGACGGTAACTCCCTTGAGTCAGCGATCTTCCTTCTCGACCCGGCGACGGCCAAAGTAGATAAAATCGCCGATATGCCCGGCAACGAGCATATTCTCGGCCTGTACATCCCGGAAGCCCCGGCGAATGCCCCGGCTGCTCCCACCAAACTGGCTTACCAGGGAGGCGTCCTCAACATCAAGGCTCCTTCTCAGACATACCATTCGGGGGAGAAGCTTTCAGGAAAGCTCACGCTCACAGTAGAATCCGAGGGGAAAGTCATCAAGGAGGCCGAACTGACTCCAGGCGAAGAGAAATCAATCGACCTGCCTTTGGCCGACGGAGCGCATCACCTTATTATCAAGGTATCGAATGCAGCCGGAGCATCTCCCGAGCGCCGTCTCGACACCTTCGTGGGAAATGACGCACCTTGCGCCGTGCGGGACCTCACCCTCTCCATGGAAGACACCAAAAACGCCGTCCTGACCTGGAACGCGCCCGACAGGGCCGTGCATGGCGCGGCAATCGACGACAACACACTCAGCTACAGCATCGTGAGATGGCCCGACGAGGTGGTTGTGGCAGAAAATATAAAGGAGACCACCTTCACCGAGCCGATACCGGAGACACATGCACGCTATTATTATGAAGTGGCCGCATATTCCGGAGATGTCGAGGGTGAGCACGCCATGTCGAATGTCGTCACAGGCGGCGACATATGGGTGACGCCGTATACCGAGACATTCGAAACCCAGGATGACTTCGACTCCTTCAAGGTGGTCGACGCCAACAGCGACAGCCAGACATGGACATTCATGAAAGCCAACGGAGAGAGTTCAGGTGAAGCCTACCTCCACGGCAACGGCACCGCCGACGTGGACACTGGAATATACGAGGGCAACGGCAACGACGACTATCTGATCTCGCCGTCGGTGAGACTTAAGGCAGGAGTGGACTACAGAATGTCGTTTGACACTTACGAGAACTGGTTCATTTATGAATACCTCTCGATATATCTCGGCAAGGAGCAGAACGTGACAGGAAACGAGACAAAAATCTTCTCCTCCGACAAGATACAGGGAAACACCTCGACCACATTCATCTTCAATGTCGCCGAGGACGGGCTCTACAACTTCCTGTTCCACGGCGACAACCCGGGACAGAGCGTGGCGTTCACCCTCGACAACATCGCCCTTGACGAATACGCGGCGTTCAACGGGCCGGACTGCGTGACCGACCTCACGGCCAAGGCAGGCGCCATGGGCAAATTGGAGAACGAACTGTCGTTCACACTTCCCACAATGACCTACAAGGGAGAGACACTGACAGAGATCGACCGCGTGGAAATCTACCGCAACGGCAGCCGCAAGCCCGTGAAGATCTTCGACTCCGTGAAGCCGGGCGAGAAGCTGACATGGCTTGACACCGACGTGGAGCAGGGCATGGTCAATTACCGTGTGCTTGTCTTCAACTCGGCCGGACAGGGGAAGGAAGGCCTCGTAAGCAACTGGATAGGACTTGACCATCCCGCCGTAGTCACCAACGCCAGGATACGCATGAACAGCGACTACCAGGCAGTAGCCACATTCGACAAGGTAGGAGGCGTGGGAATGCACGGAGGATATGTAGACCCGGCAGACGTGAAATACGCCCTCTACCGTTATAATGAATATAGCTGGGACAATCCATGGGAGCAGGTGACGGAGTTCACCGACGCGACTGAAATCACCGACACCTCATATTCCGGCTGGGGACAGGCCTGGGTGGACTACGCCATTGTGGCATCCAACAGCGCCGGCCTCTCCGACGGCAATATGCAGGGAATAGTTCTCGGCGAGCCTTACGCACGTCCCTACAACGAGTCGTTCGCCTACGCTTTCGCATCGCTCGGCCCATGGACGCTTATGGCTTCCTCCTATGACTACGCCTGGAAGATGGTGGATGGCTCCGGACTCAGAACAAAGCCCTACGATAACGATGGCGGCATGCTCCAGTTCTCCTACATAGCCGAGGATTCACCCTCGCAGGTGATTATCGGGCCGCGAATCAGCCTCAAGGAATCGTCAGAGCCGCAACTTTCCTTCTTCATGACCCACGGCTTCGAGGCCGAGGAGGAGGACCTCTCGCTCGACGTATACCTGAACTATGCCGACGAGGGATGGGTGAAGACCGCCACAATTCCGTATAACGACGGCACCACCGGATGGGGCAGATACGCCCTGCCGCTGAGAAACGACGCAGACAACGTGCAGATAGCCTTCGGCGCCAACGCGATTGACGCGAGCGCTGCCATATATATCGACGCCATCGCAATCGACGAGGGCATCGCAAAGGATATGGCAGTGCAGAACCTGACACTCTCGCATAAGCGCATAAACGCCGGGGAGTCGGCCACAGCGGACGTGACCGTGGCCAACTACGGCACAGAGGAGGCCAACGGCTTCCAGGTAGTGCTGCTTGACGACGGCAAAGAACTGATGAGCCGCACGATCGACGCATTGGCACCCAACGCCGTGACACACGTGGCCTTCGAGCTTGCCACCACCCGCAAAGACGCCTCCAGACAGTTCGTCCTGACTGCCGAGGCCAGACTCCAGGGAGACTCCGACCACGGCAACGACGCCAGCCTGACGGCAGGTCTTTACGTGAAGGGATCGACGCTTCCCGGCGTGGCAGGACTCAGCGGAAAGAACGAGGGCGAGGATGTGGCCCTGACGTGGCAGAAACCCGCTAACGACGAGATAACCGACGCCGTGACCGACGATTTCGACAGCTACGAGTCGTTCATCATCGACGGCATAGGCGACTGGACAACATACGACGGTGACGGAACGCCGACAGTATATTTCGGCGGCCCCGAGATTCCCAACTGCTTCTCGCCGAAGGCTTGGCAGATATGGGCTCCGGAGGAGGCCGGATTCTCATTAGAGAAATTCGAGGTGCTGCGCCCGCACTCCGGCGACAAGGTGCTTGCCTGCTGGGCAGCCTCCGACGGCGCTACTACCACGCTGCCCAACGACGACTGGCTGATCTCTTCGGAAGTTACCGGAGGCACAGACATATCGTTCTGGTACAGGATGCCCAATGACGGTTCAGACCCGCAGAAGTTCGAGATGATGTACTCCACCACCGACAGCGAGCCCGAGAGCTTCCAGGCCTTCGACTCCGGAGAGATCGCATTCGGCACAGACTGGGTATACTTCGAGTTCACCCTCCCTCGCGATGCCCGCTATTTCGCCGTGCGCAGCTGCAGCGAGGGCAGCTACACCGTGGCATTCCTTGACGACATCACCTATACCCCGCTCTACGGCTCGACCACGAAGCTCACGCTCAACGGATATAACGTATACCGCGACGACGAGCTGATTGCAGAGAATGTGTCAGGCACAGAATTTACCGACAAGGGTGCGGCCACAGCCATCCATCAGTATAACGTGACGGCAAACTGGAAGGAGGGCGAGTCAAACTACTCCGACACCTTCGAGAACGTCGGTCTCGGAATAAGGGGCGACAAGGCAGACGCCGTAAGGATCCGCGTGGAGGACAACACAATCGTGATAAGCGGTGCCGAGGGCATGCGCACACAGATCCTCACAGCCCAGGGCCTCGCCATCTGCGACCGCGTGGCCGAGTCAACGCTCCGGATAAGCGTTGAGCCGGGCATCTACCTGGTGAGCGTCAACGGCAGGACATTCAAGGTCATAGCCAGATAACCTCACGGAGAAATGTTTCAGAAGGGATTTGCCGCACACAGGAGGCGGCAGATCCCTTCAATCATTCAATTCAAATAGAGAGACGACATGAGAAAACTCTTTTACTTATTATTGTCACTGACATTCTGTCAGGGAGCCTCCGCACAGGTCGAGCTGCGGCATTGTTCGGAAATTGATTCGGGATGGGGCGACTCCAACTCCGTAGTGACGCCGTATGTGGCGTTTCCGGAATCGTTCGTGAGCCCCTACGCAGGCAACAGCATCACAAAGGTATACATCGGGCTTGCGCAGGATGCGTCAAACTGCTATCTGTATATAAAGGAGAATCCGGAAGACAACGAATACATCTACCGCCAGAAACTCGGAAGCCTCCAGACAGGCTGGAACGAGATTGTGCTTGACGAGCCCTACCCCGTCGGCGGGAGCGACAGGATCTCGATAGGCTACAAGGCGTCGTTCCAGCAGGCGGGAGGTGTAGGAATCAGCAGCGAGAAATACCCGGACGGCGACAAGGTATACTACAACAGTCAGGACAGATGGACCTCCACAGGGGGCTCGATCTGCATAAAGGCGCTCGTTGAGGGGGAATCCATGCCTGAGAACGAGATGGGAATAGGCCGCATGTCCGACGTGACGGCTCCATATGACGCGGAGACGGTGACATTCACCACAGTGGTGAGAAACCTGGGGGCCAATGTGGTGGAGAGGTACAGCCTTGACATCACGGTCGACGACGAGACCGTGGAGGAGACCTATGCGCGGCAGATACCCGTCAACGGCTGCGACACCGTGAGATTCGACGTGCCGAGCGTGGAGAAGGGGAAGCATACCGTCACCGCCTGCATAAGGAGCGTGAACGGGGCCGATGACACATATGAGGCCAACAACCGGGTGTCGGCTGTGCTGACCGTGCGCGACAAGACCTTTGCACGCCGCGTGCTGTGCGAGGAGATGACAGGCACCTGGTGCGGATTCTGTCCCCGGGGAATCGTGGGGCTCGAGCTGATGAAGGAGAGCCATCCCGGGCTGTTCATTCCCGTCAGCATCCACAGCAACGACCCGCTGGAAATCGACTCTCTGTCAGACTACAGCTATAAGGAATTCATCGCATCATGTCCCGGGGCTCCGATGTGTAACGTCAACCGCCGCCTGACGGGCGATCCATTTATTGATATCCAGAGGCTCTTCAATCTTGAAAGCGCCGCCGAAAACCATATCGCGCTGGAGACGGAAGCCGTATGGGACGATGATGGAAAAATCCGGGTCAAAAACGTCTATTATTCAGACATGGACATTGAGTCTCCCTCGTTCAGGACGGCATATACCCTTACCGAAGACAGCATCACCGGCTACCCCCAGACCAATTATTACGCAGGGGGAAGAAACGGCGAGATGTACGGATGGGAAGAGAAGGAAGACCCTGCCAGGGATGCGGTGTTCAACGACGTGGCACGCGCCATTTTCGGCTCATACTCAGGCATACCGCTGCCTGCGGAGCCTATGACGGCATTCACCCGCTATGAGCATGAATACACCATCGAGCTTCCCGCCACAGTGAACGACGCACGCAACATCCATATAATCGGACAGATAATCGATGCCGGGACAAACTGCATACTCAACGCCTCCAGCACTGATGTCAAAGGTAATATCCCGGGGGCCGTTATGGCACCTGAGGCAGCCGGAATCAAGGTTACGGCAGGCATTCAAGGCATCGAAATCTACGGAGAGGGACTGGCCGGAGCCAGGGCATCCGTTTTCGACATATCCGGAAGAAAGGTAGCCGGAGCCACGCTCGCAGACGGAGACAACCATATACATGTGGAGGGCCACGGAATGTTCTTAGTGAACGTGGGCGCCGGAAAAACCGCAAAAACCTATAAACTCATACTATGACAAGCATAAGAAGTTGTTTTTACATAGTCCTGGCCACGGCGTCGCTGTCGCTCGCCCCCGGGGCTTCAGCCGTACCGGCCTATCCGGAACTCCAGAAGGGCACGCTGGAAGACGGCAGCGAGACAGTATTCAGAGTGGTGGGGGATGAATATTCCCATGCCATCGTAAGCGAGGACGGATTCCTTCTCGAAAGAAGACCCGGCGGACTGCTGTCCAAAACCGTAAAGGCAGACGTAGAAGGGATTCTCGGAGAGGGTCAGCGCCGGGCCGCGGCAAGAAGGCTGCCTGGGCCTTCCTTCCCCACGACAGGCAATCTCAAGGGCGTCATACTCCTGGTGGAGTTCTCCGACAATTCGTTTGCCGAGGGCCATGACTCGGCTTTATTCGCCGAAATCATGAACGGCAACCGATACAGCGGAGAGGGCGCCACCGGGTCTGCCCGCGATTATTTCATCGACCAGTCGATGGGAGCATTCTCACCCGACTTTGACGTCTTCGGTCCCATCAAGCTGTCGAAGACAATGAAATATTATGGAGCGAACGACAGAAACGGTCAGGATTCCAATCCCGGCATGATGGTCAAGGAGGCCTGTGAATATGCCGAGAGCGAGTTTGGCGTCGACTTCACCAACTACGATTATAACGAAGACGGCAACGTTGATTTCGTATACGTGATATATGCCGGGTACGCAGAGAGCTACGGAGCATCGAGCAACACTATCTGGCCCCATGCCTCCGACATCAACGCCCTCGGCGTGCAATGCGAGGTGTCGGGAAAGGAGGTGCGCCGGTATGCATGCTCCAGCGAGCTCAAATATGTTTCGGGAGAGACCGTGGAGGGGATCGGGACCTTCTGCCATGAGTTCGGACACGTGCTCGGGCTTCCCGACCTCTACAACACTCGGAACCAAAGCTACATCCAGCTGGGAACCTGGGATATAATGGACCAGGGAAGCTATAACAACGAATCGCACACGCCCCCGGCCTATTCCGCCTTCGAGAGAAGCAGCCTGGGCTGGATGGAACTCACGGAGCTTGACACCCCGTCGGATCTGCTGAGTCTTGAAGAGCTTACCGAGTCAAATACCGCCTACCGGATCAGTACGCCTGTGGAGGATGAGTTTTTCATACTCGAAAACCGGCAGCAGAGAGGCTGGGATACATACCAGCCGGGACGCGGGCTCATGATTACGCATGTGGCGTATGACCAGGGAGCCTGGGACGGCAATTACGTCAACTCGGGGATTATGTCGCGTGTGGACTTAGAGGAGGCCGACGGCATACAGTCTGCTTCAACTGCATCGTCCGACCTGTATCCTTACGGAGATAACGATATGTTTACCGACTACTCACAGCCCTCCTCAATGACATGGGACGGACAACCAACCGGAAAGGGGGTGACCCAGATACGCGACAATGACGGCGTGGTGACGTTCAGGTTCATGAAAGACCGTCTTTCACGTCCCGAGGCCCTGACAGCAAATTACATAAACGAGGACTCCTTCACCCTCTCCTGGTCGCCGGTGGAAGGAGCGTCACACTACCGTCTCAACATACGTGAGATTCTTCCGGAAGACCTGAACCCGGTGGTATATTCCGAGGATTTCTCCGGTATGGAGGCCGGGAAATATCCCAACGCCGACATGACCGACATCGGCGAGACTCTCGACGAGTATCTCGCGATGGAGGGATGGTGGGGAGAACAGATATTCCAGGCGGGAGGAAAGATGATGCTCGGCTATTACGGAAAAAGCGGAAAGCTAAACTCCCCGGCCTTCTCGGCAGACATTCTGGGCCACGAGGCCACGTTGGCCTTCTCGATAGTGTCATATCCCGGGAAGTCGGTGAATTTCTCAGTATCATTGCTTGACATCGACACGCAGGAAGTAGTCGACGACCATGAGGGTAAGGCTACAAAAGCTGAACAGGATGTGATCTGGCATATCACAGACTTTCCCGAGCGCGGAAGATTCATCTTCGAGACTCGCAATGAGAGGGCCTATCTCGACAACCTGCGTATTCTGTCGGGCAATGTGGCCGACGATGACGTGTGGACAGCGGGACCGAAAGCCTGGAGCGAGGATGCGATACGTGATCACAGCTTCACGGTGACAGGGCTTGTGGAAGGGCGCACCTATGTCTGCTCTGTGGAGGCCTGGTCGGAAGACGGGCTCCATCCTTCCCAACCTTCGGAGGAGATTGAGGTCGTGACCGGCAGACACGATGGTGTGATAGAGGTCAGCGACAGTAGCAACCGGCGTGTGGCAAGCACCTCCTATTATGATTTCATCGGACGCCGTTACCGGACTGCACCTTCGGGAATACCTTTCATAAAGGTCACGACATTCTCCGATGGTTCTACCGAAACCGTGAAAATTATATAAAGGGTTTGTCCGGATAATATATTGAGGCCGGGGGACGTTCTATCAGACAAAAGTGATTAAGAACATTTCCTCCGGCTTTATGTGTTATACCTAAGGATGTTCGACATCTCGCCTAAATCAATATCGACCTAAATACACTATTGCAATGTTGAGAAAACCCCAGTTTACCGAGAAAAGGGTCAGCATGATCCATGGTATTGTGCTGATAGCCCTGTTCGCGTGCGCTTCCTTCTATATCGGGGAGGCCCAGTTTCTGAAAGACATCTCGTTCAGCCCGATGATCATCGGCATTATCCTCGGCATGATCTACGCAAATTCGCTACGTAACAACCTGCCTGAAACATGGGTGCCGGGCATACAGTTCTGTTCCAAGAAGATACTTCGCCTGGGCATTATCCTCTACGGCTTCAGACTTACCTTCCAGGATATCGTCAATGTCGGGGTTGCCGGGATAGTAATCGACGCCATCGTGGTGACGGTGACGATTCTCGGAGGCATCTGGATCGGACGGATGCTGAAGATGGACCGCGACACTGCGCTACTGACATCTGTGGGCAGCGGCATCTGCGGCGCGGCGGCTGTGCTCGGCGCGGAATCTACCATACGCACACAACCATATAAGACTGCTGTAGCCGTCGCCACAGTGGTGATATTCGGTACAATCTCGATGTTCCTCTATCCAGTGGCCTACCGTTCTGGGTGGCTCGACCTGAGTCCGCAGACGATGGGCATCTACTCTGGAGCGACGCTGCATGAGGTAGCCCACGCCGTGGGAGCGGGCAACGCCATGGGCACGGAGGTGTCGAACGTGGCGATTATCGTGAAGATGATACGTGTGATGCTGCTGGTGCCGGTGCTGCTCATACTTGGGGTATGGGTTGCGCGCCGCAACGCCCGCCAGGGATCTGCCTCCGGAGAGAAGGGTAAGGTAAGCATACCGTGGTTTGCCGTAGGATTCCTGGTGGTGATCGCATTCAACTCACTCGATCTTCTGCCGACGGCGTTCGTGGACGCCATCAACTACTTCGACACATTCCTTCTGACGATGGCCATGGCTGCCCTTGGAGCCGAGACAAGCATCGACAAATTCAAGAAAGCGGGAGCCAAACCCTTCGTGCTGGCCTTCTGCCTTGACATCTGGCTGATCGGGGGCGGCTACATCATGGCAAAATACCTCGCCCCGCTCATGCTGTGACTCCGGGGCCGGAGACGTTCCGTCTCCGAGCCTCCCCCACCCGAGGGGACTCTCCCATGCGGTTTAGCTAAGGCGTAATATCCTTTCATTATCTATGACAGGCCCGGAGGGTCTGGAGCCCACGCTTGATATTCGACCGGTCGAGGCGCAGCAGACCGACAATGTCTCCATGCCAGACGTCAATGCTTGCATAAATGCGTAGATCCCAAACAAACGGCCTTTATAGCTAAACGGCATTGGAGACGTCCCGTCTCCAAGCCTTCACCACGGAGAAATCCTGACCCGAAACGAGGAGCATAATTTGTTCGGAAATCGTTAGGGTCTGTTCGGGAATTGTTCGGGCGTGTTCGAAAGTTGTTCGATTTCTGTTCGGAAGTTGTTCGGGCCTGTTCGAAAATTGTTCGAAAATGTATATTTCGAACTGATTTCGAACTGCCGCTATTGCAAATTCCGACATTGAATCCTAATTTTGCATCCGGACAACTCTGTAACAGAACAGAGACATCCTCCGGACGAACTCCGGCAAGACATTTCCACTGACTTACCCGACGGGATGAGGAGCTGCCGCTCCTCGTCCCGTCGACTGTTTTCCGACATTAATGTGATGTCAAAGCAGACGGATTATGTCGTCAACATCAGAAGTCCTGACCTCTGGGCCAAGCACCAACCGGCACAGATTACGCCGGTAATAGGAGATTGTACCTTTTTCCCTGCCGAACACATGCGTCATCTGTGTGGGTGTTACTCCACATCGGATTAGCAGCGCCATATGCCAATCGCGTTCATTCATAGGAGCTCCTGAAAGCACCTCCAGGTTGTGTTTGAAATCCGGACGCTGCGACATAACCGCCCGGTCAAGCTCCTCCCAAACAGAATTGTGGTCAGATATATACTCATCCCTGTCTACAAACCCCATCAATTTCGCCCAGGCTGCTGACTGACGAAGAGTCTCCGACACTGCGACTGGCCGGACTACCGTCTTACCCAACTCAAGCAACTCCTCCCTCATGGATTTCCTTAAAGACTCATTGTCTATGGGTCGGTCAACACGTAGTTGAGTATCAGACTCCGAATTCTTAACGCCATCCAAGTCTCCCTTCTCTGCCTCATATTCACTTATTCTCTTCTTAAGTTGCTCTATGACCTTCTCCGCTTCATACAACTCTATACGCTCCCGCTGCCATCTGCTCTTGCGATAATAATAGACTCCTATAACCAAAAAAGTAACTACCAACAACATCAAAACTATAATAACAAGGACCTCGATATTTTTTCGTCCTTGAGCCGCTCCTTCTGCTGAACGCTATAATTGTAGCTGGCATTCCGAACATAAAGCCGCTGAAGCGCATAGTTTCCTCTGTACTTCTCTATAATATCCCTGTATTTGGTCACATAGGACGCAAGAGAGTCAACGGTGCTGAAACGGTTCATTTCCGGATTCAGCAAGATACGATATCCTGACTCCCGGCTATTCGTATCTGGCTGCCCAACCAGAATTCGGGCATATTTATATGCGCTGTCAAGTTCTCCGGCCTTCAGAGATGCAAACGCAGTCGATATAAATTGGTAACATCTGGTTCTCTGCGCCTTGGAATGACTACCTCCACTTATAAATAAAGTGGAATCCAGATCTATTTTCAATCCTTTCGATGTAGGCATATGCACTGTATTTGCCCTAAAAGGGGCAGAGATTTGTTTACCCCAGGCATAAGCTTCATTGAAATAATATTCCGCATCGTCATACATCCCAGCGTTAACACACATGTTTCCAAGCATCTGAAGATTGTAAACAAGGTTTACTGTATCACGCTGAACCTTATTAATTCTTATCAACTCCTTTAAATATGGTATTCCTTCCTGGGGAAAACCCATATCTTGTAACAACTCCCCAGTCTGGCTAAGTATGACACACCGTATAGGATTTATAGAGTTGCATGGATATTCGGCAAGCGCCCTCTGGAAATATGTCAATGCCATAGGACTATCTCCAAGATTGATGTAGACTCTGCCACAATAATACAATACCTCCGGGTATATGACCTCGTCGGCTTGCCTCTCATAATAACCCAGGACTTCCATAATCAAGCTATCACTCTCATGACGTTCATTGTCCTTATCCATGGCTTTGATCAGAAGGAAATCGCAATAATGTCGGTCTTCCTCCGAAAGATACGTGTAATCTATGTTTCTGAGTGAGTCCAACGCGGCTCTCGGATTTTCGGTTACTATCTTTTCTACATTGCTGAAATCATGTGTATCGTTTCGGCTGCAACCAATCATCACAAGCAACCACATCATAGCCAGATAGGACATCATGAAAATCGACTTCGCAGCCTTATCAAGGAGCATCTTAATTACATACTGGATATTCAAGTTAGTTATTTTATTGATTATCATCGTTTTAATCCATTTGGACTGATTATAAATTTGTCGGTTGACAATAGGAAGTCAGCACAACAATCGTAAAGTTATGAATTATTATCGACAAATTCAATTTTCCTGGTAAAAAAACTCAATTTTCATCCATTTTTTGGTTCCCAACATTCTTTCGCACACATTTCGCACACATTTCGCACACATCTTCTTGGCAACGCAGATATAAAAGTGTAATTTTGCCACGGTAATAACAATTATTGATAAGCATTACAAAACTTTAACCGAAATGAAATTTATGATGGGCCCCACTACCGTTCTTACAATTCTTATAATCTTATGTTTGCATCTTATTCCCTCTTGTATAGAGAAGGAGTCATCATATGCCCTAAAAATAGAACCAGATTACATTAACCTCGGGAACATACAGCTTCCGAAAGACAGTATAGTCTCGAAGGAATTTAAGGTTCGCAATATTGGAGATTCAACCATATACATCATGAAATTGGATGTATCATGTAACTGCATGGAAATAATCGGACAACCAGACAGCATACAGCCAGGTGATACAAAAATTTATGTACTAAGGATGAAAGTTCCAAATGAAGCCGGGAAATTTTCAAAAAACATCTATTTGAGGAGCAATTCAAAAAATCAAGTAGATATAATACATGTCTATGGAAATATCAAACCCATCAGCAAAAGTCTAAAATAGAACATAAAATCTATCTCAGCAATGACGAGAGCGGACTGGATCGAGATTGAGGGAGAGGAGAAAGGTCGGGCGGCATATCGTGCATTCACCCCAGAGCAACGATATGACTTCTGGGTTGACAAAATCAATGAGGTTTTGACACTCGACTGGTCTGACAAAGAGAAGAAACATCTTGCGGATCTACTTTCTCATATCCAGGAGCATCCTGAAATCTTCGTCCATGACACACCCGGGCTGGATGACGAAACATTAAAATTTTTATATCTATGGGAAGAGAAAGCTCGAGAGGACTTCAAGTGGACGACAGCTACTTTATACGCAATCCTCGCAACCGGCCATAAAATGATAGACAAATCAGGGGTTCTTGAGATACCATTCTCATCAAACGACATCTCAAAAACAAACACCCGTTCTTCGGATGACTGTGGGTGCTCCACTGTTTCCGATTGGTGTAACGGCAGGGCGAATATGATTGATTCTGATTTGCCACCAACGGTTTCTGTCCAAGTGCATGCCGAATGCATTGGAGGAGGATGCGCTGCCTCTAATTTTGGTTGCGGCACGCTTTTGCGCTACAGATGCAACGGCAATTGCGAGTTCAGATATCAATAAATAAAAAACATAGCATTTATGGACACAATCTCAATCGAAACAAGACGGACTCGACAAATTCTAAACATATGCATCGTGGCGTTGCTGTCAATGATTCTGGCAGTAGCCCTAAGCCCACTGAGAGGTGGTTATCTCATAATTCCGTTCATGAACGGAGGCTCTATATGCAATGCCGGAATGCTGATATGCTTTTTCATTGCCACTGTCAAGATGATAAGGTGGAAAGAATCCGTCCTTCCTTCCTCAGCAATCTTAGTGTGCATACTGATAGGAAGCTGTATTCTCGAATTGCCCGGATACATAATCCATTGGGGTTCTACCGCACCATCGGCTCTTTCTGTAGTGGCGAGAATCGTCGGTGCTATATTCGGGTATCTGTATGTGACAAGAAACTCCTATAAAAAGATAATCCTGGCAGTATTCATATCACTTTCACTGGTCATAACCTTCGTGATCTCAGACTGGTGGTGTAACCTTATATATCCAGATATACCAAACTACCATTTCACCCTGTGTGGAGAGAAAATCTATCATTAAGCCGACCAGACCTTTTCCCACACGGATACTCCGGACGAACTCCGGCAAGACATTTCCACTGACTTACCCGACGGGATGAGGAGCTGCCGCTCCTCGTCCCGTCGTATATTTCAGCGTTCAGTCAGTCGGCGGCGGGCGTAGCGTGCGGTCACTGACGCGGTGATGAGGCCGATCACGAGCACGGGCAGAAGGGCTATGAGCACATCGCTCCATTCCACCACCACGGGGTATGACTTCACTATCATGGCGTCGGGGTCGCCGCTGAGTTTAAGCAGACCGAAATGCTGTTGAGCCAGACACAGACCCAGACCGAGCAAAATACCGGAGATGCCTCCGGCAAGCGATACATATATGCTCTGCCACCAGAATATCCTTCCTATCCGGCGCCGCGACATACCCAATGCCCGGAGCGCCGACATCGACTTCTGCTTCTCAAGCACCGCCATCGACATGGTGCTGATAATGTTGAACGACGCTATTATCAATATGAAAAAGAGAAGAAGAAATGTCACCCACTTCTCTATCTCTATCATCCGGAAATTCATCTCCTGCTGGCGGACACGGTCTTTCACCACTGCCCCCTCTCCGAGCCTCTCAGAAATTCGCGCCGCAAGCTGCGACGGTGACACGCCGGGAGCGGCAGCAACCTCCACAGCCGAGGCCTCCGCATCATACTGAAACAGGTCGCGCGCCGTATTTATGTCGCATATCACCGTGTTTTGGTCATACTCGCTCTGCCCCGCCTGATAGATGGCCGACACCCTGACGGAATCCGTAATGAACGACGCCAGGGGATTTGACAGATTCACCCTGCCGATGCGTCGCGGCGCGAAGAGCAGCATCCGCGCGTCGGGGCCGTAGACGCCAAGCTGCGAGGCCGTGCCGATGGCAATCACCGCCTCCCCCGCGTCCGCCTCAAGCCACTCCCCACCCTCGAGCAGTATGGAGTCGGCTCTGGTGACACGGCGGTACCCTTCCGGCTCGACGCCGCGCAGAGTCACCGGCATCTCGCGGCTTCCCCCTATGGCAAGCGCGTTGTCGGTGATTGTCGCCGTGGCTGTCTCCACCCCCGGCACGCTCCTCACGATGGAGGCCACCGAGTCACCGTCGGCAAACACCTTTCCCGATGAGGGGCTCACAAGCACGTCAGGGGCCAGGATATCAAGTTTTTCCGCCAGGACATCCCGGAAACCGTTGAATACAGAGAGCACACAGACAATCGCGGCGGTGGCCACAGCCACCCCCACGACCGCCGTTATGGAAATTCCCTTCACCGCGCTGCGCGAGCGTCGCGCCCTGACGTAGCGCCAGCCTATTCGTCCGGAGAGAAAGCTCATTCCCCGTCCGCAGCCTTCTCGTCGGGAAGTTCTTTCTCCGGTGACGAGCCAAGCAGACGGTCGATGTTCTCTATATAGTCGAGCGAGTCATCGAGATAGAAGGCCAGGTCGGGACATTTCCTCAACACCTGCCTTACGGCCTGCGCCAGCTCATAGCGCACGGTCTTGGACTGCTGCTTGATGTTTGCCAATATATCCTGTGCCTTCTCCGGGGGGAAGATGCTCAGGTACACCTTCGCAATGCTGAGGTCAGGGCTGACCCTGACCGCGCTCACCGACACCAGCACTCCGCCCATGGCGGCCGTCTGGCGACGGAAAATCTCGCTCAGCTCCCTCTGGAGGAGCCTTGCTATCTTTGCCTGTCTCTTGCTTTCCATATCAAATTTTCTTTAGGCGTCTGCAAATTTAACAATTTTATTCCGAAACGCCATCCCCGGAGCCGACAAATCCGCTCCGCCACACAGCGTCCCGTATATTACAAACGCCCGAAGGACCGGAATGGGTCGCCAATATCAGTCAAAGCCCCGACAGATCCAGGGTGTATGGCCCGGCGCCTCATATTCCGGCTTCATGAACATCAGCATGTATATCGGAGGGATTATCCTTGGAAACGTCCTGTCCGCAGTTCTCGACGCAGGAAGTCGTAGTTATAGGCCGGACTCTCTATGTACATGCCGGTATCGGGGTTTGAGATTTTCTCAAAAGTCCCGGAATTATACCATGTGGCAACAGCCTCGGTTATCGAAAGCCCGTTATCCCTTATCAACCATCCTATGATGTCTGTAGATATAGCTTCAAGCAGAAAGTGAAAATTCTTGTCCGTTGTCATAATATACGTTTTAAATAACTGACAGCCTTGGGGTTGTGAAAGAAATACTGTGTGCTCAATTCTTTGTACTCCAAGCGTTTCACCAATTCGGATATCGAAATGAAACCATCTTGAAATAGACGGAAGGATACGACAACCGCATCATCGGCTATCGGACCTATCACAATATCGTAATCATGAGCCGGGTGTGTTACGTTCTCGTTTCGATTCATCATCACAAACTCAGCCCATTCATCAGAAGGCTTCCCAAAGATTTTCATCTTCAAATTGTTAAAAGCTCTCTCAAAATCAAACTCATATTCCGTGACACATTCATTCCCCCCGATGCGCAGACAACGACGAAAAGCCATGTTGCGTGCATGCGCGATATTATCAGTCAGGTAGAAACCGCAACCGAAATCCTTGAAGGGATGACATTTGGCAAAGTCAATCTCTTCAATAATCACATTAGATCCATGATAGAGTCTCATCCTATACATCCTCCATTACGCTTACAGACTGCTGTGATATCCTCAACCCAGTCGTTTACTGACAAGGTATGCTCCGCAGCATAACACTGCTCGAGAAAATCAATTCCCTTGAAGCGGAGAAGATAATTGGACGCTTCTTTTATGGTAAGCAAATGCCTTTTTGCAAATTCACTGATAGCAGCAACTATATATTCTATCACTTCCCTACTATGACTGACTTTAGCGGTGAGTGCAACCGTTACATCAGCTTCGGGTGCATCAGCCATACGATTAATGGTGTCAAGTCTGTCCTTCATATCTACATCCCTTTTTCCGCAAAGTTAAGTATTGTTTCCCACATATGAAACAATTCGGCTAATAATTTGGTTGTAAATCCCCAAATTGCTAATTTCGCAAACGAAGGCGACAAGCCCACAGTGTCTTGAAGATGTAGGCTGCGGCGCCACCAGAGGAGCATGTCGCGCATGATGTCGGCGAAGCAGTGGAGGAGACAACATATCCTATTCTCGGTTCAATATACGAATCGGAACGAGTCTCCTGCTGTTTCCTGTCGGAATCCATATGTAATATGTAGGCATATATCACTAATCACTCTTACATCCAGGATTTTTATTGAATTTTTATTTATCTGATTATCAATAATTTACCCCCCACATGACAAATTGCTATTATCTTGCATATACATATTTGGAAATATCATATTATGATGTTAATTTTGCAGTTGGAAAGGCTGACGTAAACGAGGCATAATGACATCCTGCCTCTATGTTCATGCCGATAATATCAAATCGCAGCACAACCCATAATCCGACATATGACCTTAAAAGAGATAACCGACACACCGTTTGCCCTGCCTCCGGAAATTCTACATATCCTGGAAAGGAACGCAAAGCCGGCAAGTTTCAAAAGAAACGAGCCGATAATACGGAGCGGTGACACAGACGTGGCCTTCTATTTCATAAAATCAGGAATAGCCCGCATTTTCTACCGGCATCCCGCCTCCCCCTCCGGCAGACACATGGAACAAAACATCCTGTTTGGAAAGGCCGGAGACCTGGCCACTTCGCTGACTGACTTCATCCTCGGAAAGCCGACGGTGCTTGACGTGGCCGCCGTCACCGGGACATCCGCATATGTCGTGGATGCCCCCGTCATAAGGCGGCTATATGAGGAGAGCCATCAGTTCTGCCGCTGGCTGATGGAACTGTCGCTCATACAACTCGCGTATCTCGAGATACGGCATACCTACCTCGCTCCCAGGGATGCCTACCAAAGGTTTCTCAGTTTTATCCGTTTCAAACCCAAGTCCTTTATGAGGAGAGTGCCCGCATATCATATCGCCTCCTACCTCAACATCACCCCCACTGCCCTTTCCCTGATAAGGGCGCGCTACGCGAAGGATGTGATAAAAATGGAATATGACAAAGATTTCCTCGACGAGGTGGGGATTACTGGGAATACCGCCGAATGATTTTTTTAATCAGTTAAACAAAACAGCTGTGACCGGCAACATTTCCTGAAAATACTCCAAATAAAGACACAAACCATTGTATATTTGCCAACGCATAACCGGAGGAGACTGGAACGGTATGGGACCGGGCGCCTTGGATATGCGGATAAAACGTGCCATATACGCCGTTTGTGAGATTCTGTCGGGAAATATGGCCGTTACCGATTACATACAGAATCTCATCAATGAACTATATGAATAAATTCTTTGCCATCTGCATGGCCGCGGCGTTGGCCGGCGGAGCGACGGCTGCGGCCCGGAATGGTCTGGAGCCGGGATCGGGAAGCCACTCCATCGCGAAACTGACGTCGCCCTCCCGCTGCGACATGCCTCTCTCCGTGACCTACACTGCCGGAGGAAAAGGTTTCAGACAGGGGATGTCTCCCCTTAAATTCACCGGGACTGAACTGATGAACACAGCGAGAGTCACCGCAAGCGGCGGCAACATCTACGGCTGGAGCAAAAGCGGCGTGCCTGTGGCCGGCATGCTCTATGAGTTCACATCCGACAGTATCGAACTCCTGTGGGAGAACAATACGGCCAATCCCCCGATGGGAAACACCTATCTGTATGACGGAAAGCTGTGCGGCCCGGCACTGGTCACCAACGGTCTGTCAATCTTGGGAGGCTACTGGAGCGAGTATGATTTCAAGACCGGCGAGCTGCTCTCCCACGAGGAGTGGGATCTCTACGAGGACCCCATTTACGAGATTGTCACATACAATCCCTCCGACGGGTATGTATACGCAATGATGCAGTGGATTCCCCAGGGGCAGGGACAGGTGTTCCTTGCCAAGGCGTTGCCTACCGACATGAAGAACCCCGTGATACTCGGCACACTGCAGCCCGGGACGACAGTATTCACCGGAATGTGTTATGACGGAAACACAAACCGTATATATGCGCTAAACCACAAGGGGGAGCTGGTGACGGTATCTTCCGAGGGGAATATGGAGACACTGTTTACAGTCGACATATCCTCCCAGTTCGACTGGATTCCGTATTGGATGACAGCGATGGCCTACAATCCTTACGACGAACTGGTGTATTTCACACCGATGTCGTTGGAGTCGACGGCCCTGGCCACATTGAATCCGGCCACTGGCGAGGCGAATGTATACGCCCGGACTCCAGGCGGCCAGCAGTTCTTCTCGCTTGTGACCACAGACAAAGCCTACACGAGTCCGCGTACCCCGGAGAAGCCGGGGTTTATCGAAGCCGTGTTTACCGATGGATCCAACAAAGGCTACAATCTGTATCGAATGCCCTCTCAGCTTGTGGACGGCTCCCCCATCACCACAGAAATCACCTTGAATGTAATGGTTGACGAGACTCCCTACTCCACACTCACAGCCTCCGCAGGCGAGGAAGTGAAGGTTGAGTATGACCTGCCCACAGGAATGCACTCATTCCATCTGAATGTGACCGTGGACGGCGAGACGAGCTACACTGTGGTAACCAGCAAATATATAGGCTTTGACGTGCCGCAGACCCCATCCGGAGTGCAGCTATCCACCGAGATGATAAAATGGGATGCCGTGACAACCGGCGCCCACAACGGCTATCTGCCGGCCGGAGACATCATCTATGAGGTGAGCCTCAACGGCGAGAAGATTGGCGAGACAAAAGAGACCTCCTTCGCGCTGAATCTCCCCACAGACACCGAAATCGACCTTTATGTTGCAGAGATCACGGCCTCATACGTGAGCCCGGCAGACGGCACGGTCTTGAAATCGGGAGCAGGAGTCTCCAACAGCATCATCTATGGCAATCCCTATTCAATCCCCTTCACAGTCGCGCCCACACCCGAGCAGGCCGCTCTCTGCAAGATGATTGACCTCGACGGTCCCAACGACAGCCAGTTCGCGGAATACTTCAACTGGCATTATAATGACGGAGCGTTTGAAATCGAGACAGACTATAACGGCGACGGCAACGACGACTGGCTGATTCTGCCGCCGTTCGCAGTGGAAGACGCCTCTAAGATCTACACCCTCATGTTTGAGGTCGCCAACATGAGTCCCGATTACATCAATGAGGAGATCGAGGTCTATATCGGCACCGAGCCGACGGTGGAGGGTATGACGACTGTTCTCAAAGAGCCCTTCAGCCCGGCACAGTCAAAGCCTCTCTATGAGATGGTCAATATGCCTTTGAATCTTGCCGAAGGCACGTATTATCTTGGATTCCATATGATCTCCCCGGCTTCGGAACTGGGCGTCATGCTGCGCAACATATCCGTGCAGTATACCGGACTCTCCGACAATTCCCCGGCCGAAATCAGCGACCTCAGCGCAGTGGCCGCCCCCGAAGGTGAGCTAAAGGCGACCGTATCGTTCACAATGCCTGCCATGAATCTCGGCGGCGGTGAGTTTGACGCTGACACAAAGCTTACGGCCACTGTCGCCGGCGTCACCACCGAGACTGTTTCCGGTCGGCCGGGCGAAAAGGTCTCGGCAGTTGTGGAGACCCTCCAGGGGGACAACATGATCACCGTCTACACCGCCAACGGCGAGAATCAGAGTCTGCGTCAGACAGTGAATGTATATACCGGCGTGGAGATACCCGCCGCTCCGGAGAATGTGGCAGTCAGCGGCCGCCAGGATCTTACGGGCGCGACAATCTCCTGGAGCCCTGTCACCCAAGGCCAGAACGGCGGATATGTGGATCCGGCGGGAGTGTCATATTCGGTATATGTCATGTCGAACTACGCATGGGATATATTCGAGACGTCGGAGAACTCATACACTTATGAATGTCCTGCGGACAGACCGGTGCACCAGGCTACCGTTGGTGTATGCTCCCAGAATATCGCGGGCAGCAACTATCAGGTCATCGCGCAATATGCATACATGGGCACACCCTACACCCTCCCGATCGAGGAGACATTCGACGAGTCCGTCGGAGGAATGAATCTCAATCCCTGGATCACATACCTTCCCACTGAAGGGGAGGCCGTCCAGTTCGGCATAGACTATCTCGACCGTCTCGGTGATTTCGACTATGACGCCAACATCGTAATGTTCATGACCGGAAACCCCGGCTCGTCAGGCATGGTGGGAGTCCCGTTCTTCTCCACTGAGGGACTGGAAGGCGCGACAGTCACATTGACGGTGAACTCCGGCATAGACTTCCCCGGCATGACCGTATATGGCTCCACCAACAATCTCGACGAGATGATTGAAGTGACCCACATTCCGGCTGTCACCGATGGCGAGGAGTTCAACCAGGTGAAGTTCGAGATTCCCGAAAGCCTTCTCGGCAAGCCTGTGGTGACATTGTATTTCTCTGTTGACATCAGCGAGGAGAACCAGATATTCATTCTCACCAATATGCTCATCGAGCCTTCCGTGCCTGACACCGTGGAGAAAGTCACGCTTGACGGAAGCATAATCGCGGGCAAGGGCATGGTGACGCTCACCGGCTTCGCCGGCAACGAGGTAGTCATTTCCACTGTCGACGGCAAAACAGTATATACAGGGACTGTTGACAGCGACCGCCGCGACTACGCCCTTGCAAAAGGCATCTATATCGTAAACGTCGCAGGACGCAAGGTCAAGGCCCTGGTCCGCTGACAGACAACAATCCGGCCTGAATAACCGGCCCACTACTTGAAAAAGGGTGTATCGAATGTTCGATACACCCTTTTTCAAGTAGTGGCAAGATACTGTATGCAATCAGCGCACTATGAATTTCTGGTTGCGTCCCTGCGCCACAGCCACATATATTCCGGGATTCAGGACGACGGGGAGTCTGCCGATGTTTTTTATCCTGCGCCCGGACATGTCGTAAATCGTAACCGAGCCGTCGACTGCATATACACTGTCACCCACTGTTCTGACAAGCGACCCGTTCTCCATGGGATGGACATATATACCGCTGCCCCCGGGATTGCGGAGTGTGAAGGAGATGACCCCCTCTTCCGATTCCGAGATGTCATACAGCCCGACTCCGAATGAATTGCCGCTCCAGTCCACCAGAGCCGGCATCGTCGTGTCGGTAAACGACGTTATTCCCTCCACACCCGGGAAAGAGTCGCCGGCCCTTGAATCGTTGCTCCGCGTATTGTCCGCCTCCATAAGATCCACCCTCTGATGGTCGGGATCATTGTTGGCCGCATTTTTAAGCCAGATGTCCAGATCGAAGTCGATATGCCATACAAGCATACCGTGACCGGGTATGAAAGCGTCGTTTCCCTCCTGCTGGCGGTTCTCGAAAAGGAAATATTCCTCTTCGCGGCCGGTGGGAACGATGAAAGCCTCGTTCGAGCGATGTATCGCCTCTATCTCGTATTCTCCCGGCTCAGACAGGACCATAGGCTCAAGCCATCCTAAAGTATAGCGTTCGAACGCCGAATAATAGGGGGGAGTACGCCCGTTGTTGTTGTAGTTGCCGTTGTCTATGCATGACCATTGGGCAGGCGTGAACGACGATCCGTAATTTGTGGAATAGATGTCAGGCAGTCCGAGCACGTGGCTGAACTCATGCACGAAAGTGCCTATTCCGACAGTTTCGTCAGATACCATAAGCTCATTGGAACACGCATACCGGTCAAGCAAGAGTCCGTCGAAATAATACTTCTTCCGGGATATGTCGGTAAGGAAGGCGGAATGAGGCCATATGGTGTCGGCTCCACCCCCCTCGGCCTCGCCATATCCGGCATAGAACACATAGACATTGTCGATTACGCCATCTCCGTCGCGGTCATAAATCGAGAAGTCGATTTCATCGTCCAACAGCTCGCATGCGTCGGTTATCAGTTTTTCCGGCCTGCGGTCGTTCGCGTTGCCCATATGCTGTCCGTAATAGGCCATCTCCCTCTCCAGCTTCACCGGGCCGTAGACATCAAAGCGCGGTCTGAACTCTCCCGACGAGTTGACCACAAAGTAATCGCGTGCGCTTCCGGTGGCGCCGTTGTCGGCGAATCCCTCCTCATTCAGCATCCTGCTGAAATATTCATTGGGATTGTCGGTCGAGGAAAATTCATTGTCGGCAAACTCCGCCAGGATGACAAGCACCGGCTGGTCGCCTGTGGTCGGAAACGAGGTGTCGAATCTTCCGAGGCCGACTTTCATCGGTCCGTCGCCGTTTGATTTCCGTATGGAATCCATCCGGGAATCACGTTCCATCGATTTGAGACTCTCCATTTTCCTGAAGGCGGCCTCAACCTCAGCCTGGCTTATACTCTTCAGAAAGTCTTTTGTGGCGTCGGAGCGTGACTCCGGATTGTCTGCGCGTATGGAGGATGCCACAGGCAAACCTTCGGCACTGCATAATGCATAGACATAGAATCCATCGGCGTCCACTGTCAGAAGATAACCGTCGGAAGTGCAGGCCCTGTTGAATGATTCGTTACCCGACAGACGTATATTGACGGTTGTGCCGTCGGGTTGTCTGGCGGGAATTACCCCGGGTTTGGCCACATTCGCGTAAAGCGGGAGGCACAGGCCGACGGCCGCTGCCACGGCTGCCGTGAGCCTGAAGAATTTCAGATGACGTCCGGTCATAGATTTGATTTAGTGTTTGGTATTTTGTGTTTCAAATTTATAAAATAATACTGTACACAAGATGCGGATGTCGTGAAATATGCCCTTCGGGGCGTAAATATTTAACCGGTTAAATATTTACGCCCCGAAGGGCATATTTCAGACGGAGTCCCGGCAATAGTCAGGCAACCCTGAGAGTCTGCCCTAAAGCCCCGACAGATCCAGGGTGTATGGCCCCGGCGCCTCATCCTCTTGCTTCATGAACATCAGCATGTATATCGGAGCGTATATGATCCTGCCCTCTTTATATATATTTGAATGACTGAACACATACGCCCGTTTTATATATGGATCCGAACCAGCCATCAGGTTGCTCAGTGCCCTATGCTCCGTATAGCTCTTGCCGGATTTGATT
>DKYZ01000087.1:0-3381 GCA_002493515.1 Porphyromonadaceae bacterium UBA7087
ATTTAATTTATAGAAGTTCCCTAATCAATATTCCAATATGCCTCCGGATCGCCGTCAAAGGCATTGTCAATATCGTCATCGGAGTAGCCCTCTATATCGTGGGCATAGGTTCCGGAGTATTTATCATCATATTCATCGTACATATTCTGTTTCCTTTCTTTTTATAAATTTTATAGCTGTGATACACAGCAGGTTAGTATTCGGGTTTATTGGCAGGCTGGCGACGGGTGCCGGGGTATGCGGACGCGGCGGCAGCCTGGTGGTGGTGGGCAACCGGAATGGGAGACGAACACGATGCGGGGGGGGGTGAGGAGGGAGGGTGCGAGTCGTGTTCGGCAGTCCCGGTGCGGGTCGGGGCGGTGCAGAAGAAAGGCGTGGGCCTCTCGTTATCCGCTGCGGCTCTGGACTGCCGATCACACAATAACAAGTAAGTGGCCCACGCCTTTATAATATACTGCGACTCCGCCGTCCCTGAGGGACGGGGGCTGAGTATACACGCTCGGCGTGAGCGCCGGTGCTTGTTGTCCGTGTGATTGAAAATTGTCCAGATTTCCAGCGGTGGACAACGGCGGTGACGCTCGTTTCATTATGTCTTGCTCTGCGGCGCGGATGAATCCGTGGCGCTCGGCAATGCAAAGTTATAAAATTTTTGCGTCTCCACCAAATGCAGCGGCTGTTTTTTTACTTGTCGGCTTTTTGGTACGTAGTGCGGGCGGCTGGCGATCCTCTGACGCTGCCGTGGCTCCCACGACTCTATTATACCGGAGGGAGCGGGAAGGTAAATGATTTTTTTGATTTTTTTGCGAAGGGGGGATTTTGCGGGGTCAGGGCCCCGCACACGGAACGGGCTAACGCAAGATTAGGGGAAGGAGAGGGATTCAGCTATCTTAGCTATCTTAGCTATCTTAGCTATCTTAGCTATCTTAGCTATCTTAGCTATCTTAGCTATGGGGATTGAGGGCGCGGAGCGCTGAGAAAAAAAGCCCACGCCGAATCCGCTCTGCGTCAAGCGCGCTTCTTTCGGCGTGGGCACCAGTGTCGGCTGTCTATTGTGATTGAAAATTGTCCAGATTCTCAGCGGTGGACAACTGCTGCGGCGCTGCCGCGCCGCAACTATTGACACTGGCATTACGTTAGTGGTTGCCGGGGTTCTTACAATCTGTTATACCACCCGGGATGCAAAAGTAAACACTCGCTGCGAAAAAATTATTCGCGATGGAAATGCTCACGGTGCATGCGTCTGATTTCATCCACAATCTCATTCGTGGGGTGTGCGCCCCGACGGGCACAAGAGAGGGCCGAACCGCCGCATATCATGCAGCGGCGGGCACGATAGCCCACGTCGCGGCGACGCAGCACATTCCCCTGCGGATCCACCACGTCGAGGTTAAACAGGGCTCCGAGCGGATGCTCGCTCTCGATGTCGGCGCACATCGCCTTGACGTCGCGGGCATCCATGGGCGCCATCACGTAAGCCTCGAAACCGGTGGTTTTCTCAAAGACGTCGAGCACGTCCGGCTTACGTCCGAGATACTCGAGAAGCACACGCAATGCCTCGTAGCCTATGTCAGACGTAATGTGCGTGCGGTCTACAGACCGCGGTATGTTGACTGTCACTACAATCAGCGTCAGCCCGGGATGCTCCGCGAGAAGCTCCTTCTGCCTGGCGATGATCGACTGGAGGGCATGCTCCATGTGGTTGATTGATATAGCCATGATATATAGATTTAAGAGGACACCCGGAGCCGGGCGCCACTGTGGGTTTTAGATTCGGCGCAAATTTAAGGAAAGATTTCCAAATACTCAAAAAAACATCAGCCCAGTCACGGTTTTCCAATTTTTTTTACTAATTTCGCATCTTGATGAACATTGTCAGAATAGCCGGCGTTTCCCTGCTTGCCTTGCTCTGGCTATGGCTCTGCTCAGCCATAATCAGACACGGCGGAGGCTTCAATCTCAAGAATATATTCGTGATCGCAGCCTCGGGCATAATCATATTCGTGCCCCTGTGGAAAAAGTATTTCAGGCAGAATAACAGTCACTTAGAGAAATGAACGATACCATAAAAGACACCTGCGCCCCGAAGACGGCCCGCCCCGTGGCCGGCCCGCTTCTATCAGCCATAAATTCCCCGGCCGATGTCCGCAAGCTTGACGTGGAGCAGCTCCCGCAGCTATGCCAGGAGCTGCGCGACTACCTGATAGGCTGTCTATCGGAAAATCCCGGACATTTCGGCTCAAGCATGGGCGCGGTGGAGATTGTAGTCGCCCTTCACTACGTTTTCGACACCCCGGGCGACCGACTGGTATGGGACGTCGGCCACCAGGCCTATGCCCACAAACTTCTCACGGGACGCCGCGAGGCATTCCTGACGCAGCGCAAGCTCGGAGGAATCAGCGGTTTTCCAAACCCCATGGAGAGTGAATACGACACCTTCATGGCGGGACACGCCGGAAACTCGATTTCGGCGGCCCTCGGCATGGCCATAGCCGACAAGAACACCCCCGGCAACGAGAACCGCAAGACCGTGGCCGTCATCGGCGACGCCTCCATCTCCGGCGGACTCGCCTTCGAGGGCCTAAACAACACAGCCAACAACCCCAACGACCTGCTGATCGTGCTCAACGACAACAACATGAGCATTGACGACAACGTGGGTGCGCTCCACAGATACCTCTCCGACCTCTCCACCTCCGAGGGCTACAACCGCTGGCGATACAGGATGGCCAATTTCTTCCGCCGCAAGGGAATTCTCAACGACCACCGCAAGGGGCTGATAATGCGCTTCAACAACAGCATAAAGGCTCTCGTGTCGCGCCGCCAGAACATATTCGAGGGCCTCAACATACGCTATCTCGGGCCTTTCGACGGACATGACGTGGTGAAGCTCGTGAAGGTGCTCCGAGAGATAAAGGATATGCAGGGGCCGCGCCTGCTCCATCTGTGCACCGTCAAGGGGAAGGGATTCCCAGAGGCCGAGAACAATCCCAAGGCCTGGCATGCCCCCGGCAAGTTCGACCCCGACACCGGGGAGAAACTGAAGAAGAAATCTCCCGACGCGCCGCCGCTCTGGCAGGATGTCTTCGGCGACACTCTCGTGGAGCTGGCCGACACCAATGAGAACGTGATGGGCATCACGGCGGCCATGATATCGGGCACCTCGCTCGGAAAGATGTATAAGAAATATCCGAAGCGGTCGTTCGACGTAGGCATATCGGAAGGACACGCCGTGACCTTCGCCGGCGGACTCGCCGCAGCGGGGAAACATCCCTTCGTGGCCATATACTCATCTTTCCTCCAGAGAGCATACGACAACATCATACACGACGTAGCCATGCAGGGGCTTCCCGTCACTTTCTGCATCGACCGCGCCGGAATCGT
>DKYZ01000087.1:3661-20028 GCA_002493515.1 Porphyromonadaceae bacterium UBA7087
ACTTTCTGCATCGACCGCGCCGGAATCGTGGGCGAGGACGGAGTCACCCACCACGGGGTGTTCGACCTGGCCTACCTGCGCTGCATCCCGGGGATGACCATCGCATCCGCCTCCGACGAGGAGACACTGCGCAACCTGATGTACACATCCCTGAGCCACAACGGGCCCATGGCCCTGCGCTATCCGCGCGGCGCGGCGTTCCGCCACGACTGGAAGACGCCCATGCGCACGCTCAACCCGGGCGAGGGGCGCCAACTGCTCGAAAGCCCCGGCGCGCGCTATGCCATCCTGTCGCTCGGCCCGGTGGCCGCAGAGGCCAGGGAGGCTGCGGAAATCCTCTCAAAGGAGGGGATAGCTGTGGATATCTACGACATGATATGGCTCAAGCCCCTTGACGAGGAGATAATGGGCCGCGTGGCAAAGGATTACGACGCGATAGTGACCGTGGAGGACGCCTCGCAGACAGGCGGACTCGGAAGCGCCGTGCTCGAATGGCTCAACCACAACGGCAGCCCTGTGCACGTCGAGACCCTCGGCGTTCCCGACCGCTGGGTGGCCCAGGGTTCCGTGTCACAGCTCCGCTCCCAATGCGGCTACGACGCCGCCGGCATCGCGGAGACCGTCAGGAACATAGATAAAAACAGGAGCCACGCATGAAGATCGTGATAGCGGGGGCCGGCGAGGTGGGGACACATCTCGCCAAGATGCTCAGCAACGAAGACCAGGACATCATCCTGCTGGACAACGACCAGAGCCGCCTTGACGTGATCGACTCCAACTACAACCTCATGACCTGGAACGGCTCCACATCGTCGTTCGAGAGTCTGCGCGACGTGGGAGTGGACAACGCCGACCTATATATCGCCGTCACCCCCTACGAGACCCGCAACATCACATCATGCGCCATAGCCAAGAAGCTCGGGGCAAAGAAGACCGTGGCACGAATCGACAACTCCGAGTTCCTCATCGAGGAGAACGGACGCGTCATCAAGTCGCTCGGTGTGGACTTCCTGATATACCCCGAAAACCTGGCGGCCGACGAGATAGCCGTGGCCCTCGACCACAACTGGGCACGCTACTGGGGTGAGCTCCACGGCGGAGGGCTTCTGCTGATAGGAGTGAAGCTCCGAGGGGAGTCGCGCCTCATCGACTGCCAGCTCAAAGACCTTCCCGTTACGGCCCACGACTTCCACGTGGCGGCAATCAAGCGCAACAACGAGACCATCATCCCCAACGGAAACGACCGCATAATGCGCGACGACATAGTATATTTCATCACCACCCCACCCTTCGTGGCGGAGGTGCGCGACTTATGCGGCAAGAAGAAGCGGGTAATCAGGAAGGCCCTCATCATGGGTGGAAGCGCGATTGCCGCGCGGTTCGCGATCCTGTATCACGACAAGGTGCATCTCAAGATAATCGACATCGACCGCGAACGCTGCGAGCAGCTGGCCACGATGCTTCCCGACTGCGAGATTGTGCACGGCGACGGACGCGACATAGAGGTGCTCCGCGAGAACACCATCTACCAGTATGACGCCTTCCTGGCGCTCACCGACTCCTCGGAGACCAACATCCTGTCTTGTCTCACGGCAAAGGAGTTCGGAGTGCCGAAGACCATCGCCGACGTGGAGAACCTCCAGTTTGTCAGCCAGGCCGAGAACCTCAACATCGGAACAATCATCAACAAGAAGCTCATGGCGTCGAGCCATATCTTCAAGATTCTTCTCGATGCCGACGAGAACAACGCCAAATGCCTGGCACTGGCCGACGCGGAGGTGGCCGAGATGGTGGTGAAGCCGGGGGCTAAGATAACACGCGCCGCAGTGAAAGACCTTCATCTCCCCTACGGGATGACGCTGGCCGCCATGGTGCGCGACGATGTCTGCTCGCTCGTGGGGGGAAACACACGCATCCAGGGGGGCGACTTCGTGGTGGTGTTCTGCCTCTCCGGCACCATCGGCAAGATAGAGAAATGGTTTTACTGACCCTCCTACTGCATAATCAATAAGATGACAGCAACAGTACACCGCCACAGAAGCTACATCAATCTCCTGATGCTGCTCAGGGTCATAGGCTGGCTCCTGATGATAGAGGCGGCCTTCATGGTGATACCCTGCGTGGTAGGGCTTTTCTACGGAGAGAGGAGCTTCTGGCAGTTCCTCATATGCATCGGCGTCACGGCAGGATGCGGCGGAGGGCTCATGTCGATAAGGCCCCTCAGCCGCGAGATGGGGAAGCGCGAGGCAATCTGCCTTACGGGCTTCACCTGGATAATACTGTCGATATTCGGGATGCTCCCCTTCCTGATATGCCAGACCCACCTCAACATCACCGATGCCTTCTTCGAGACCATGAGCGGCTTCACCACGACCGGCGCGACGGTGCTCAACTCCCTATCGGACGTTCCGAAATCGATACTTCTGTGGCGCTGCATCGTGCAGTGGATAGGAGGCCTGGGGATAATCCTCTTCACTCTGGCCGTGCTTCCCATGCTCAACTACCAGGGAGGAATGCAGCTCTTCAACGCCGAGGTGACGGGCATCACCCACGACAAGCTGCGTCCGCGCATCAGCTACACGGCGCAGGGGCTATGGCTGGTCTATATCTCGCTGACAGTATTGCTGACAGTGCTGCTTCTTTTCTCCGACATGACCCCCTTCGACGCCATATGCTACGGGCTCTCCACTATGTCGACAGGCGGCTTCGCCAACTCAGACATGACGATCGACGGCTACGGCAGCCTCTACATAAAGATCGTGATAATGCTCTTCATGTTTATCGGCGGAGTGAATTTCTCGCTCATCTACAAGGCGGTGACGGGCAACGGCCGTCACATCTTCCGCAACGACGCCCTGAAATGGTATCTGGTGATAATCCTGATATGCTATGCGGCCCTGGTATTCAACCTATGGAGCAGGGGAATGGCCCATACCCTTGACGACGTCACGATCGACCCCCTGTTCCAGGCGGTGTCGATACTTTCATCTACCGGACTGACGGAACCGGACTTCCACGACTGGGGTCCGGTGGCGATAGTAGTGCTGGTGGTGATGATGTTCATGGGGGCATGCGCGGGAAGCACCTCCGGAGGCGCCAAGATCGACCGCTTCATCGTGCTCTTCAAGTTTCTGAGAAACGAGTTCTTCAAGATGATGCATCCCAGCGCCGTGACCACGGTCAGCATCAACGGCAAAGGCACACCCAACGCCGTGATCATGAAGACCCTGGCGTTCCTGTTCCTCTATGTGGTGGTGATAATGGCAGGAGGGGTCGCCCTGGTGCTCATAGGGCTACCGCTGAAAGACAGTTTCTTCTGCTGCCTCTCAGCGGTCTCCAATACCGGACTCGGCACCGACATCACGGGAATCAACGGCAACTACTATTACGTGGCCCCGGCCGCGAAATGGGTGCTGTCATTCATCATGCTCACAGGGCGTCTTGAGCTCTTCACGATCCTGCTGCTCTTCACCCCCTCTTTCTGGAAAAAATAATCAACGGTGGATGGCGTCGAGACAGGCCATGACAGCCAGGTCGGCCAGCTCCCGCTCCGAACTGTTGATATTGGTGAAATACACCGGTTTTCTCAATCCTATCTGGATCGGGCCCACCATGCTGCCCACACCCATCGCGAGCATCATCTTGTAGGTCATGTTTGCCGCGCTCAGGTTGGGGAATATCAAGGTGTTCACCTCTTTTCCCTTGATTGTGTTGAAGGGGAACGTCCTGTCGCGCAGACGCGCGTCAAGCGCGTAATCAAGCTGCATCTCGCCGTCAATCTGAATCTCCGGATAATCGGTATGTATCGTCCACACGGCCTCCGAGGCTGTGCGCGGCTCCCTGTCGTCGAGGTTTGAGCCGAAATTGCTGTATGACAGCATAGCCATGACGGGCTCCTTGCCGAAGAAACGCACCGCGGCGTCGGTCTGACGGATTATGTCGACAAGAGCCTCCCGGTCGCTGACCGGATTGACGGCGGTGTCGGCCATGTAGAACGTTCCACGGCGTGTGGTGAGGATATGCATAGTGGCGAAATGATCCATGCCGTCCTTTATGCCGACAATGTCGGCCACATCCCCGAGCAGACGCGCTCCGGCGGAATGGGTGCCGATAATCAGGGCGTCGGCATCACCGCTCTCCACCGTCATCAGTCCGAAATAAGTGCGGTCGAACATCAGGTCGAGGGCTGCGGCCATAGTCATTCCCTTGCGCTCACGCTTCTTGAAAAGCATCCCGGCGTAGCGGCGGCGACGGTCCTCCTCCCGGTCGTGGCGCGGATTTATGATTTCGATTCCCGAAATGTCGATGCCGAGCCTTGCGGCCCTCTTCCCTATCATCTCCTCGTTGCCGAGCAATACGGGACGACATACCCCATCGCGGTGCAGACGGGCCGCACAACGCACCACGGCGTCGGTATTGCCCTCCGAAAAGACCACCCTCTGCGGAGTCTTGCTCACAAATTCGGTGAAACGGCGTATCATGGTGCCGTCGTCGCCCATGAGGCTCTGCAGACGCTCCTCATATTTCTCCCAGTCGGTGATGGGACGCATTGCGATTCCCGACTGTTCCGCGCCGCGAGCCACGGCCGGAGCCACACGCAGCAGCAGCCGGGGGTCGAGCGCCTTTGGCAGGATATACTCAGGGCCGAACTTGATGTTGTTCATGCCGTATGCCTCGTCCACAATCGATGGCACCGGCTCCTTCGCCAGGTCGGCTATGGCATGGACGGCAGAGATCTTCATGGTCTCGTCGATTGCGGTGGCTCCGCAGTCGAGCGCGCCTCGGAAGATATACGGAAAACCGATGACGTTGTTTATCTGGTTGGGATAGTCGCTGCGTCCCGTGGCCACAATCACGTCGGGGCGCACAGAGCGGGCCAGATCGTAGGCTATCTCCGGATTCGGATTCGCTAAGGCGAAGACTATCGGATTCGGAGCCATCGACTTCACCATCTCGGGCGTCACGACATCAGCCACGCTGAGGCCGAGGAAGACGTCGGCTCCCACCATCGCCTCCTCCAGGGTGTGGATATCCCGGGTGGTGGCGAACTCACGCTTCTGCGCGCTGAGGGATTTTCTGTCGGCGCGGATCACCCCTTTCGAGTCGCACATCACTATATTCGCGGGGTCAACGCCCAGGGCCACATAAAGGCGCGTGCAGCTTATTGCGGCCGCGCCCGCTCCGTTGACCACGAGCCTCACCTCGCTGAGCTTCTTACCCTGGATCTCGGCCGCGTTGAGGAGTCCGGCGCCCGAGATTATCGCCGTTCCGTGCTGGTCGTCATGCATCACGGGAATATCGCATTCCTCCTTCAGCCTACGCTCAATCTCGAAACATTCCGGAGCCTTGATGTCCTCCAGGTTGATGCCTCCGAATGTAGGCGTCATGGCCTTGACTGCCGCCACAAATCTGTCGGGGTCGGTCTCGTCAATCTCTATGTCGAATGAGTCGAGACCTGCGAATATCTTGAAAAGGAGTGCCTTGCCCTCCATCACCGGCTTGCCGGCCAGGGCGCCGATGTCGCCCAGGCCCAGCACGGCGGTACCGTTGCTTATGACTCCCACAAGGTTTCCCTTGTTGGTATAGCGATAGGCGTCCTGGGGATTTTTCTCAATCTCCAGGCAGGGGTAAGCGACGCCGGGGGAATATGCCAGCGACAGGTCAAGCTGCGAGGCGTAGGGTTTTGTAGGGGTTATCTCTATCTTACCGGGTTTGCCCTCCTCATGATATTCGAGGGCCATCTTCTTGGTCACTTTATTGGTATATGCACCAGTTCTCTTGTCTTCCATACTGAATTGTCATAAAAATAAAAACTGCCTCCTATATAACAATCGAACAGCCCATAAATATCATACACCCCGCTCATTGTCCCTCCAAAATTTCAAACGACGAGACCTGACAACGCGGAACGGCAAGCCGCTTCAAATGGATGGCAAAAGACGTCTAAACTTTCCGATAACGGCAACATCGTCATGCAATCAAGAGGTAAAGTTTTCCAAAAATTTATATATCTATCTACTAATCAATATATTATATTTTACAACCAGTCAAAAAGTTTTCCAAAACCAAAACTTTGTAAATAAATCGGCGTTATAAAATTTGTCGGAAAGAAAGATTCTTCATACCTTTGCATCCCGGTTGGGATACCCCTTCCGCACCCTATTATTTATAACCCCCTGAACCATTTCACATTGCCCCCAAAGGGCCTTTAGACATGATACAGATTGTAGAGAAACGCGACGGACGAGTCGTGGGATATAACGAGGAAAAGATAAAGGCGGCCATCCGCAAGGCCATGCTCCAGACCGAAGCCGGTGAAGACGAGTCGCTGATACAGAAAATCACCGACCGCATAGGCATGAACGGCCGCGAGCGCATGACCGTCGAGGAGATCCAGGACCGTGTCGAGCTCGAGCTCATGAAATCCTCACGAAAGGACGTCGCAAAGCGATATATCGCTTACCGCGACCAGCGCTCCATCGCCCGACGCGCAAAGACGCGCGACATCTTCCTGGAAATCATAGAGGCCAAGAGCAATGACATCACGCGCGAGAACGCCAACATGAACGCCGACTCCCCGGCAGGAATGATGATGAAATTCGCGAGCGAGACCACAAAACCGTTCGTTGACGACTATCTGCTCAGCCCCGAGGTGAAGAATGCCGTCAAGAACAACTACATACACATCCACGACAAAGACTACTATCCCACAAAAAGCCTGACATGCGTGCAGCATCCCCTTGACCGCATCCTGCGCGACGGGTTCATCGCAGGCCACGGCGAGTCGCGTCCGGCCAAACGTATCGAGACGGCAAGCGTCATCGCCTGCATATCGCTCGAGACGGCACAGAACGAGATGCACGGTGGACAGGCAATACCCGCCTTCGACTTCTATCTCGCCCCTTACGTCAGGGCAAGCTATATCGAGGAAGTGAGAAACCTGGAGCAATTCACCGGGGAAGACCTGTCGCGGCTCTACGACGCCCCGATCAAGGATTTCCTGAAAAGAGACCTCAAAGGGCTCGAAGGGGATGAGAAGCTCATGCAGCATGCGATAAACAAGACAGTGGGGCGTGTCCACCAGAGCATGGAGGCCTTCATCCACAACATGAACACCATCCACTCCAGAGGCGGCAACCAGGTAGTGTTCTCATCCATCAACTACGGCACCGACACTTCCGCCGAAGGCAGATGCATCATCCGCGAGCTTCTAAACTCCACCTACGAAGGCGTGGGCAACGGCGCCACAGCCATATTCCCCATCCAGATATGGAAGAAGAAACGCAGCGTAAGCTATCTTCCCGAAGACCCCAACTACGACCTATACCGCCTGGCATGCAAGGTGACGGCACGCCGCTTCTTCCCCAACTTCCTCAATCTCGACGCCTCCTTCAACCACCATGATAAATGGCGCCCCGACGATCCGAAACGCTATCTCTACGAAGTGGCAACCATGGGATGCCGCACACGCGTCTTCGAGAACCGCTACGGCGAGAAGACATCCATAGGCCGCGGCAACCTCTCCTTCACCACCATCAACCTGCCGCGCATTGCCATCGAGGTGATGACCATCAAGAACCCCGAGGAGCGTATCGACCGCTTCTTCGAGAAGCTCGACAGCCTTCTGTCGCTGACCGCACGTCAGCTTGACGAGCGTTTCCAGTTTCAAAAGACTGCCCTCGCAAAACAGTTCCCCCTCGTGATGGGCTGCCTCTGGAACGGCTCAGACCATCTGTCGCCAAACGACACCATTGAATCAGTAATCAACCAAGGCACCCTCGGCATAGGCTTCATCGGCCTGGCGGAATGCCTTATAGCCCTCATCGGCAGCCATCATGGCGAGAGCGAGGAGGCGCAGGCTCTCGGCCTGCGTATCGTCAGCCACATGAAAAGCCGCGTCAACGAGTTCTGCGAGACATACGGCCACAACTATTCCGTGCTCGCCACTCCTGCAGAGGGTCTTTCGGGACGTTTCACCAAGCGCGACCGCGCCTCGTTCGGCGTAATCCCCGGAGTGACAGACAAGGACTACTATACCAACTCCAACCACGTGCCCGTCTACTACCACTGCTCGCCGCGCCACAAGGCGAAAGTGGAGGCTCCATACCACAAGCTCACCGGCGGCGGACATATCTTCTATGTGGAGATAGACGGCGACGCCACCCACAACGAGGAGGCGATAATGCAGATCGTAGACATGATGGACAAATACGACCTCGGATACGGCTCCGTGAACCATAACCGCAACCACTGCCCCAAGTGCGGATACGAGAATGCTGAAAAAGATATGCACGAGTGCCCGAAATGCGGCTCAAGATTCGAGACTATCCAAAGAATCACCGGCTATCTCGTAGGCACGACCGACCGCTGGAACTCCGGCAAACTCGCAGAGCTTAAAGACCGCGTAGTCCACAAATGAGCAATGAACCCATATATCACGTGATGGACATAATCCGGGGCACGACAGTCGACGGCCCCGGATTCCGCACGTCAATATATCTGGCCGGATGCACCCACGGATGCCCAGGCTGCCACAACCCGCAATCGCATTCATTCGACGCCGGACAGCCTATGACTCTCGGTGAGATCATCGATATAGTCAGGGAAGAGGAATTCAATGTCACCCTCTCGGGAGGAGACCCCCTCTGCTCGCCGAAGGCCACAGCCACGCTCGCCGCCGAGATAAGGAAACTCGGGCTGTCGTTATGGCTCTACACAGGCTACACTTGGGAAGATATCATCGAATCAGACTTGCTGCGTGAAGCAGTTGCGGATGTTGACGTGGTGGTCGAAGGGCCGTTCATCCAGGCTCTCAGGGATACCGACCTCCTGTTCCGGGGGTCGTCCAACCAGCGCATAGTCGACGTGAAGGCGTCCTTAGCTTCGGGCAAGACGGTTTTATTTGCTTCTTAGCCGCTTATTTGCTACTTTTGCAGACATGAACGACACAATAAAGTTTCTGGACCTGCAGAAGGTGAACGCTCTCCATAAAAAGGAGATTGACGAGGCGGTGGCACGTGTGGTAGCATCAGGCTGGTATCTGCTTGGCGGCGAGAACCGTGAGTTCGAGCGAGAATACGCCGCATTTATCGGCACAGAGCATGCCATAGGATGTGGCAACGGTCTTGACGCCCTGACTCTTATCATGCGTGCATACATGGAGATGGGAGTCATGGCTCCGGGCGACGAGATAATCGTGCCTGCCAACACCTACATCGCCTCCATCCTGGCGATTACGGAAAACGGACTACGGCCTGTACTCGTGGAGCCAGACCCGCTATCATGCCAGATCACACCCGAAAACATAGAGAAAGCCATTACGGAACGCACCAAGGCCGTTATGATCGTGCATCTTTACGGACTGTGCGCCTACCGCGAAGAGATATCGGAGATATGCCGCCGGCATAATCTGAAACTCATCGAGGACAACGCGCAGGCCCACGGCTGCCTGTATGACGGACGGCGCACCGGAAGTCTCGGCGACGCAGCCGGCCACAGTTTCTATCCCGGCAAGAATCTCGGGGCGCTCGGCGACGCAGGAGCAGTGACTACATCCGACTCAGAACTTGCAGAGACCATCAGAGCCCTCGCCAACTATGGTTCCCAGAAAAAATATGTCTTCAGATATAAGGGGCGCAACTCCAGGCTCGACGAAATCCAGGCCGCAGTGCTCCGCGCCAAGTTGGCGCACCTCGACTCAGACAACCGGCGCCGCATGGAGATTGCCGACATATATTTCGACTTGATCAGGAATCCGGAAGCCAGGATGCTGCCGCGCCCGGAGAGAGGCTCGGACGTATATCACATTTTCCCGGTGTTCTCCGCCCGGCGCGACGAGCTGCAGTCATACCTTGCCCTCTCAGGCATCCAGACCCTCATCCACTACCCTATCCCTCCCCACAGGCAGGAATGTTACGGCGACTGGAACAATCTCAGCTTCCCGGTCACTGAAAAAATACACCGGGAGGAGCTTTCACTCCCCATGTCGCCTGCGATGACCGACGACGAGGCCATACGGGTGGCGGAAGCTGTGAATTCTTTCCGTTAAGCATATCGACATGGACTGCAGAATAATCAACCTGTCAAAATACCTCGACCGCAGGGGCAATCTGTCGGTGATAGAGGAATGCAAGGACATTCCCTTCGAGATAAAACGTACATACTGGATATATGACGTCCCGGGAGGAGAACACCGCGGTGGCCACGCATACCGCCGCAACCGCGAGTTCATAGTGGCCATGTCGGGAAGTTTCGATGTCACCGTCGACGACGGACACTCCCACACGACCTATTCCCTCAACCGCTCATATTACGGGCTTTACATCCCTGAGGGCACATGGCGCGACCTCAACAACTTCTCCACCAACTCCCTTGCGCTCATACTCGCCTCTACCCCCTATGACCCGGCCGACTACATCGAGGATTACGACCTCTACCGGCAGGAATACTTATCAAAAGACTCCGACGGCAATGAATGACAAGACACCCGACTCGCGCCTGACAAGCGTCTACGACTGCTCGATATTAGAGCTTAACCGCCACCATTCCGACCGCCAGGGCGACCTCTGCGTGGTGGAGAACTCGCTGACGGTGCCTTTCGACGTACGCAGGGTATATTACCTGTATGACGTGCCGGGAGGAGAAAGCCGGGGGGGACACGCCCACCGTGCCCTGAAGCAGCTTATCGTCGCTGCCGGCGGCAGTTTCTCCGTGACTCTCGATGACGGCAACGTGAAACGCACTGTGATGCTAAACCGCCCCTACCAGGGTTTGCTGGTAGTGCCGGGGATATGGCGCACGCTCCAGGATTTCTCATCCGGAGCAGTATGCATGGTGCTGGCCTCGGAATTGTATGATCCGGAAGACTATATCGAGGAATATGCCGATTTCCTCGCCTATAAAGGGAAACAGCCGGAGGAGGACTCTTGATGGACACAGCGATTTTGTTGACGGCAACCGGCGCTGCAGCACTTGCCATAGGATTCGCGGCCGGATGGCTCGCGGCGGCAAATGGGAAAAACGCGGCCAAGGCTGAGGCTGCGCGGCTTTCCGCAGCCTTAGAGAGCGAAAGGGAGAAATCGGAAGCGCTCGTCAGAGCCGAAAGGGAGGCAGCACGGCATACCGTCGATGAAATCAGGCGCGCCAACAGCGAGATGGCGGCTGAACGGGAACGGGCGCACGCGGCCGCCCTGCAGGAAATGGACCGGCGCTTTACGGAGATTGTCGGAAGATCCACCGCACGCATACAGAATGCCGCCGACTCCATGCTAAGGGAGTCGCAGAGGGAGTTTGCGACGCGCAGCGGCAATGATATCGGCAATATCGTGAATCCGCTGAAGGAATCGATAGAGAAGATGAGGATGGCCATGGAGGGCAACACCCTCCGCCAGACGGAGATTGGCGCCAACATGCGTTCGGCCATGGCCGAGATAATGGAGGCGAACCGTCTCACCCGTGAGAGCGCCGACAATCTCGCCAGGGTCTTCAAGAGCGGATCGAAAGTGCAGGGCGACTGGGGGGAGGCGGTGCTTGACGAGCTCCTGCGGAGCCAGGGCTTCACTCCAGGGGTACATTATGATATCCAGACCTCCCTTCGCGACGCGAACGGCATTGTGGTAAAATCGGAGTCCGGGGCACTGATGCGTCCTGACGTGATCCTGCATCTCGACACGACCAGAGACGTGATAATCGATTCCAAGGTGTCGATGACAGCCTATCTCGACTATGTCAACGCCGCAAACGAGACAGAGCGCTCCGCAGCTCTCAGAAGCCACGTCGAAAGCGTGGAGACGCATGTCAGGGAACTGGCCGCAAAGGATTACACCTCATATATAAGGGCCCCGAAATCCTCGATAGGATATGTGATAATGTTTGTTCCCAACTCCGGGGCGCTATGGCTCGCCATAAACTCAAAGCCCGACCTCTGGCGCCGCGCCATGGAGCGCAACGTCTTCATCGCCGACGAACAGACTCTCTTCGCCGCCCTTAAAATAATCCGCATGACGTGGACCCAGATAGCGCAGGCGCAGAACCATGAGAAAGTATACTCCCTCGCAAACGAGATGCTTGACCGGGCCGGAATGTTTGTAAAACGCCTCAATGCTGTCGGCGAGGCCATAAGGAATGCGCAGGAGGCCTACGACCAGACCTGCGCCAAGCTATGGAGCGGACGCCAGAGCATATCGGCAACTTGCGCTAAGCTCATAAAGCTCGGTGCGCGCCAGAGCCAGCGCAATCCCATTCCCGGAATTGAGGAGGCCACGGCAGAAGAGGAAGGCATCGGAAGCCTTCCTCAATAGGGGTCATCGAGATATTTGAGAATCTCCTGGGGATTGCTGACCACATGGTCGGCACAGGCTTTCCTCAGCTCAGATACGGGACGGAATCCCCACGTCACTCCTACTGACTCCACACATGCTCTCCGCGCCGTCTCTATATCCACTGCCGAGTCGCCTATGTAAAGCACCTCGCTCTTGGGAGTGGGATGCTCGCTGAGAATGGCGAAGACAATCGAGGGATCGGGTTTCGTCGGGCGGTCTTCCACCTGTCCCATCAATGCCACAAACGGCACGTCCGGAAAGAAATGTGTGATTATCCTCTTCACTGCCCCCTCATATTTGTTTGAGGCAACGGCGAGAGCCACGCCGCGCTGCGTCAGCTCCTCAAGGAGCTCGGGAATGCCAGGATAAGGCACGGTGGTGTCGGTGCAGTGCTGGTCATAATGCTCACGGAATTTTCCATATAGCAGATTGACCGTAGTCGCGTCGGCGTCGGGCTGCGCCCTCTCTATGAGCTTGCGCACGCCATTTCCCACCATATAGTTATAGGCGGATATGGGATGCTCGGCGTAACCGAGCTCCTTCAGGGCATAGTTGCAGGAGGCTCCCAGGTCGGAGATGGTGTTGAGAAGGGTGCCGTCAAGGTCAAATATCGCAAGTTTCTTCATCTTTGTCTCTTTTTGATTAATGAATTTTCCTCAGAAGGGATAACCGATCGAGAAATGGAACGAGGAATCCCTTTTCCAGTTTGGATGTATTATAGGCCAGGGCTCCTGGTTGATGGCCGGATTGCGTGCCTTCATGCCGAGGTCGAAGCGCAGCAGGAAATATGTGAAGTCCAGCCGCAGACCGAGGCCGTAGGCAGCCGCCAGCTCTTTATAAAACGAATTGAAATGGAACATTCCTCCCGGCTGGTTGGGATAGGCATGTATTGTCCATATGTTTCCGGCGTCGATGAATGCTCCGAGCTCTATCACCCAGAAGAGCTTTGCCCGGTATTCCACACTCATGTCAAGGCGTATGTCGCCACACTGGTTGATAAAGTCGCTCTGGGAGTTGGTGCCGGGATAGCGTCCTGGTCCGAGGGTTCTCACCGCCCAGCCCCTCACTCCGTTGGCTCCTCCTCCGTAGAAACGTTTCTCGAAAGGCATTATGGTGGAGTTGCCGTAAGGATAGCCCACTCCCAGACCGAAATGGCACGCCAGGGCGTTGCGGCGGTCGAAGCGGTGGAGGAAACCGAAATCCCCCTCCACCCGGAAATACTGGGAATAGTGGATTCCGAATACCTTATATGGATTGGAATTATGGTCTGCGCGGTGATTGAAAATGTTGCTCAACAGATAAAGGAGGTTTCCCGCAATCTCGGCATTTGCCCTCACGGTGTATATGTTTTTCTGAATTCCGCGTCTCCAGGGCACGTCCTCCCGCTTGTTGGTATGATAGAAACTGTATCCCATCCGCATTATGAAATGGTCTTCATAACTGTATCTTAGCAGAGGATTGTCTGGAGCGATCTGGTCGATGAAATTGTAAGTGCTTTCGGGAAGGTAGACGTAGTTGATGTCCACCGGAGTGAATGTATGGCGGTTGCGTGTGCGACGCTCGGTCCATTTATACGACCATCCGGCCGTGGAGATTATGCGAGTGTATTCCGGACGCTCCTGATATGTCATGCTGACATGGAGGTCGGTGGTGGCGTTGATTTTGCGTTTGAAGCTCTCCTTGAGGAAAGGGGCCTTGAATTTGGGAAAATTCACACCCAGCTCAAGGGAATATTCCATATATCTATTGTGGAGGAGCCCATCGAGATCGCCGCTGAGCGATTCGTATGCGCCGCGCACCTTCGCTGAGAGAGTCTCCGATCCTTTGCCTACATTTCTGTGGGCATAATTGAGGGCCGCCGCCACTCCCAGGTCACCCTCCGAGTTTGTGCCCTCGAGCTCTACGGAGAAGCTCTGGCTTTTACCGGGGGTCAGGAGTATATATGCGTCAAGCATTCCGAGCTGGTCGGTCCCCCCTACCGGAAGGAAACGGATGTTCACGAATTTGAGGATATCGAGCCGGGAAAGAGCCTGATAGGTACGGTCTACGTCTCTCTGGCGGTAGAGTCGTCCGCGACGCAGGAAGCAGTTGTCATATAGCACCGATGGCCTTAGATAATGTTTCTTACCGTAGAGAATCGTTATGTCCTTGTAGGTGACACTGTCGGTTGCGGAGATATCGCGCAGTGACACTGCCGTCGACGGATTGTAGTCCGTGACATAGAATATGTTGCGTATGGCATATGTCTCATGGCTGCGCAGACGCATGCCCCCGGTGTCGGGATAAGGGGGATTTACCGTCATGGTCAGGTCCACGTCGAGACTCCCCTCGGTGGTATCGGCATTGAAGGTAATGAACTCCTTTGCGAATCCGTAATAGCCCCGGTTACGCAGCGAGGCCGTGATCAGGTCGCGCTGGGTCTCGAGCAGGCTTCGGTCGAGACGGTCGCCCTTACGGATCACAAACCTGTCGGAATCCCTCATGACAAGTTGCTTTATCGTGTCGTTGGGAAACTCGTAGGAGATGCTTCTCATCACGTGGGGAGCACCGGGTTGCAGGTCATATTCCACCCTTACCTTCCTCTTTGCGGAGTCTGTCGTGACTGTGGAGCTCACCTGTGCGTCCATGAAGCCCTTGTTGACGAGCGCCTTATGGAGCTGTTCCTCGGAAGTGAGGCGCAAAGTGCTGTCATATATCACGGGAGCCTCGCCAAGCTTGCGTATCCAGCGGTTCCACCATCTGGTGGTGTCGCTGCCGCTCATGTTATAGACCCCGAGACGGAATTTTGTGCTCCAGAGCATCTTATGGTTTGGCTGCTGCCTCAGATATGTCAGCATCTCCTGCCGGTCGATGGTGTGGGTGGAATCATTGACTTTTATATCCACCTCGTCGAGAAGGTAGCTTCCCTGAGGGACATGACGGCTGCTCCGGCAGCCGGTCAGGGCCGCAAGCGTTATCGCCATGACGATTATGAGGGATGGGCGCAGTGTCTTCAGATTCACTTTCGAGTCGCGGAAATTTGATTTTATCGGCAAAGTTAAGCATTTTTTGTTAATTTTGCCGAACGGCGGCTCTCTCCATACGCCATATACCACTCTACAACCCTATTTTAGACTGTTTTAATGTCTGCTGTCGCTGTATATTCAGAAAAATATTTCCTCTCTGCGGGAGAGGCCAATGCAGAACAGGAACTATCGCTCCCCGTTCTTGCCACCAAGATAATCGACATAGCCACCGCCCATGCCAATTCCCTCGGCATAGGGAATCCCGACATGGCTGACATACACTCCGGATGGGTCCTGTCCCGACTGACCATCGAGATGGAGCGTTATCCGAAAGTCAACGATACCTATGGCATAGAGACCTGGGTAGAGGGATGGAACCGCCATTTCTCACAACGCGCATTCCGGATTTTCGATGAAAAGGGAGCGACCCTCGGCTATGCCCGCTCGATATGGATGGTTTTCGACACCCTCACCCATCAGAATGTCGGCCTTTCGCATCTACATCTCCCTGAAGGGATAATTATGGAGAAAGAATGCCCTATCGACCGCCAGAGGCCCCACATCCCAATCCTTCCCTCTCCCTCAGATGGACATGAACTGCCTAAAAATGCCCTGACAGCTACTGTCGCTCCCTCATTCTATACTTTCCGTTACTGCGACCTTGACTCCTACCGCCATGTCAACACCGTGAGATATATCGACGCGCTGCTCAACCAGTTTCCTTTGGAGCGTTACGACAGCCACATCCTCAGGCGGCTGGAGTTATCCTTCCTCCATGAAGGCGCTTATGGCATGACCGTTAGGATTATGCGCCACGACTTCAACGACCGCCCCTCCTCCGCCCTATCCATCTGCAACGCCGCCGACGGCGGCATGATCCTCTTCTCCCGTTTCACCTTCCGCCCCCGCTGAGGCCTTTTAATTCACAAAAGCGCTGCTTTTGAACAGAACCGCTCCGCGCAACCCCTTTCCAACCCTTTTTCAATCCCCCTCCCCCATGAGCAATCCCCGCTCCCTTATCAGCGCGGAGCGGTCCTGTTCA
>DKYZ01000037.1 GCA_002493515.1 Porphyromonadaceae bacterium UBA7087
TGTTTAATTTATAGAAATCCCCTAAATTTTGTTAATTTTGCCGCTCGGTTTCCGACGGGAACCGACGGAATCTATTCCGATACCATCAACCGACCGAACACACAGTGCTGCTAAATCTCCGTGTTACACTTTGAAACCGAGAGCATGCGGAACTCACCACTGAACAATATAAACCACATAAAATCAGCGTAATGCATGCCAAACTACACTTCCATCCCGCCCTCGCCGCGGTATGGAAAGACTATGATTTAAAGAAATTCCGTCAAGACCTCATCGCCGGAACAGTCGTGGGCATCGTGGCCCTCCCGCTGGCGATCGCCTTCGCCATCGCCAGCGGCGTCAGCCCCGTCACCGGACTGGTTACCGCCATCGTAGGCGGCTTCATGGTGTCGGCCTTCGGCGGCAACAGCGTCCAGATCGGAGGCCCCACCGGCGCCTTCATCGTAATCATCTACAACATCATCCAGCTCTACGGGCTGACCGGACTCGCAGTGGCAACCTTCATGGCCGGCTGCATCCTGCTGCTGATGGGCGCATTCCGCCTCGGCACGGTGATAAAATTCATCCCCTACCCCATCGTGGTGGGCTTCACCGCCGGCATCGCCGTGACTATCTTCTCCACCCAGATGCCCGACTTCTTCGGCCTCACCATAGATGAGAAGGTACCCGGCGACTTCATCGGCAAATGGGGCGTCTACCTGCGCCATTTCTCCTCCATCGACCTCACCACAGCCGCCGTAGGCCTCGTCTCCATGCTCGTCATAATCCTGACGCCCAGAATCTCGCGCAAGATACCCGGAGCCCTCACCGCCATCGTGCTCGTGTCGGCCGCCGTATGGATAATGCGCGAGTTTTTCGGCATCACCGGCGTCACCACAATCGGCGACCGCTTCGGGGTGCTGACGGCCGAGGCCACACGCCCAACAATCGACCTGAGCTTCGAGACGGTCAACCTCCTCCTCCCCTCTGCCTTCACCATCGCCATGCTCGGCGCCATAGAGTCGCTGCTCAGCGCCACAGTGGCCGACGGCCGCACCGGCGACCGCACCGACTGCGACACCGAGCTCATGGGACAGGGCCTGGCCAACATGGTCGTGCCCATATTCGGAGGCATACCCGTCACCGGAGCCATAGCGCGAACCATGACCAACATCACCAACGGCGGACGCACGCCGGTAGCCGGAATCATCCACGCCGTGGTCCTTACGCTCGTGCTTCTCGTGGCAATGCCCCTGATCAGCGTGGTCCCCATGGCATGTCTCGCCGCCGTGCTCATCATGGTGAGCTACAACATGAGCGGATGGCGCACGGTCAAAGGGATGATGCATAATCCCAAGGGTGACGTCTGGGTATTGGCCGTGACATTCTTCCTAACCGTCATCTTCGACCTCACCATAGCCATAGAGATGGGACTTCTCCTCGCCGTGGTGGTCTTCCTGCGCCGCGTCATGGAGAACACCACTGTGCGCGTATACGGCGAGCAGCTCGACGCCGCCGCCGGCACCGACATGAGCCGCCACGAGATCCTCGACCTCGAGCAGGGTGTCTCGGTCTACGAGATCGACGGCCCCTTCTTCTTCGGGGCGGCCACCAAATTCGACGAGGTGGTGAGACTCTCCCTCCAGGAAAGCCCGCTCGTGCGCATAATAAGGATGAGGAAGGTGCCTTTCATCGACTCCACGGGACTCCACAACCTCCAGCTCCTGATAGAGGCGTCTCACCGCGAAGGAATTCTGATAGTGCTATCGGGCGTGCGCGACAACGTGCGTGACGCTCTCCACGGCGCGGGAATCGACCGCCTCATAGGCGACGAGCATATCTGCGACCATATTTCCAAGGCCGTGGTGGTGGCAAACGCCCTCGCCAGGGAGCGACGCGAGGCTATTTCTCCGTCCGGCCACCCCTCACCTGACGGGGAGTTGTCCCGAACTCAGCCTTGAAGCACATGGTGAAATACTTCGGATTGTTGAAACCCGAGGAATAGGCCACCTCGGCCACACTCATGTCGGTGGTGCGCAGCAGCTCATAGGCATGTTTCAGCTTGACATTCTTCACAAACTCCATAGGCGACAGCCCCGTAAGGGTCTTCACCTTCCTGTAGAACGACGAGCGCGACATCGCCATCTTCTCCGCCACGAAATCCATATCGACGTCGGAATCCAGAAGATTCCGGCTCACCAGGCCCACGAGCTTCCCGATAAACTCCTTGTCGAGCGGCGAGGAGGCCACTTCCACAGGATTGCTGTCCGGCTGCCGGTGGAGCGTCTCGCGCTCCTTCCGGCGGCTGCTTATTATATTGTCGATCCTGGCTTCGAGCACCTTTGTCTCGAAAGGTTTCGATATGTAGCCGTTAGCTCCCGCCCTGTAGCATTCCACCCTGTCGTCAGGACTGTTCCTGGCCGTAAGAAGGATTATGGGGATGTGGCTCGTGTCGATGTTCTCCTTGAGGCGCCGCGTCAGCTCCAGGCCGTCGAGACGCGGCATCATCACGTCTGCCACTATTATGTCGGGCAGCTGTCCGGACGCCGCCTCAAGCCCCTCCTCTCCGTCATGGGCCACCGTCACGCAATAGAGAAGTGCCGCCGCCATATAGGCCGTTATCGCCCACCACGTCTGATACCACCAGGGACGCTTCACCACCTCATATGATACGGACTCTGGCGTCCATTGTCCGTCGGGTCCGCACGCCCTGAGCTCAAGGTCATAGGTGCCGGCGGGCAGCATGTTGAAAAAGGCGGAATTGGCAAACTCGCCGACGTTCTGCCAGTCGCAGTCCACACCCTTCATCAGGAACTGATAGCGCACCTTCCCGGGACTGCCGATGTCGAGGGTGGAGAAATAGTGGCCCCCGCCGCGACGGTCAACCGACAAGGCTGTCTCCACCAAGGCGTTTACCCCGTCGTCAGAGACAGCGTCGCTGTAATTTACCATACGGCCTGTCGCCGGGTCATATTCAGTCAGGGCCCTGTGGGTCACTACCCACACGGAGCCGTCGTCATCCAGGCCGAGAGCCACGGGGGTACCGCCGGAGCCTTGCCCCAGCCCCATCCGCGGAGAGGGTTCAAGACGCCCGGAGGCATCACACCGCCACACCTCCCAGCTCCCTCACGCCGTCAAGGCCGGGGATATCGGGATAGAGGCTTGTCTTTCCTGTCGCCGGGTCATAGATTCCCAGGCCGCGCCGGTTCTGATTGGAGTTGTAAATCTGAATCTCGTTGAATCTGTTTGAATGTCAGCTCTCATTGGCATCATTGTTGTACCCATTGATAACCAGCGCGTTGCAAATATGTATTGAGGCTCATTGTTGCACCTCGCATGTCAACGCGGTGCAAGCAGGAGCAAAGGATGTGGACAAAACGTGGACAGAAATTTTGGCACGTGGACAAATTTTCGTAATTTTGTACCTATAATCAAAACCTCTCTCAATATGGCTACTATAACAAGGTCTCTTTCTTCTAAGGTAAACGGCAATGGCGAGTCCGAAATCATGCTCCGGCTATCGGTGTCGCGTGATTTACGCCTCAGGCTCAAAAGCGGCATATTCGTTGATCCGTCTCGATTTCGTGACGGGAAATTTATAATGCCGCGAGCCGACCGCAAGACGCTTGCAAATTTACAAACAATCAGCGATAATCTTGTCTCACTTGAGAGCAGATTGGTATCTCTATGCGTAAATACTCCCCAGAATCTTCTTTCAAAGGAATTCTTTGAGGATGCGATAATGCGCCACAATCATCCGGAACTGTTTGAGACGACACCGATAAGCAGGAGTTTCTTCGATACCTTCAACGAATATCTTGTGACAACACAAGACGGCACCAAACTGTCGAGCCATTACCGCGTATTGGCGAGATTGCTGGAGAGATATGAGAAATACAAACGGAAATCGACGCGACAGAATTTCTCTCTCAAACTTGAAGAGTTTACGGGTGAAGTGGTGGATGCTTTCAAACAGTTCGTAATTGACGAACCGAAGATATACGAAAGATTCCCTTCCATATATAAGGATGTGTCCGAGGTTGTAAAGACCAAACGCAAGCCCCGCAAACCTGAGCAGCGGGGTCATAACGCAGTCATCGCAATCATGAAGAGACTGAGGGCGTTCTTCAACTGGTGTGTTAAACGTGGCTACATCACCCGAACTCCTTTCGCATCCTGCACAAGCATAGGGGCGGAAAAATATGGCACTCCATATTATATAAGCATCGAGGAGCGAGATAAAATTGCCGATTTTGATTTTTCGGATAAAGCTGCATTGTCCGTTCAGCGTGATATTTTTATATTTCAATGTCTTATAGGCTGTCGAGTATCAGACCTGATAGAGATGACCCCGGAGAGCATCATTGACGGAGCCGTGGAATATATGCCCAACAAGACAAAGGGAGAACGACCGGAGGTTATTCGCGTTCCATTGAATAAGCGGGCATCGGCACTGGTCGAGAAATATAAAGGTATCGACAAGAAAGGTCGGTTGTTCCCGTTTATCAGTACGCAGAAGTACAACGATGCAATCAAAAGTATTTTCACTACCTGTGGAATAACGCGAGTCGTTACCGTCCTCAACCCCAAAACTGGAGAAGAGGAACGTCGCCCAATAAATGAGATAGCCAGCAGCCATATGGCACGCCGCACCTTTGTCGGCAATCTTTATAAGAAGGTAAAAGACCCCAGCCTTGTCGGGGCCTTGTCCGGGCATAAAGAGGGTAGCAAAGCCTTCGCCCGCTACCGCGAGATTGACGAAGACATCAAAAAGGAGCTTGTCGGACTGCTGGATTGACAACAACCGGTAATAGGATTAATTATGCTCTCAGTATCAGAATATTTTTGTAATTTTGCAATAGGATAGTTTCAAGGATGTAAAGCATGAGCAAACTGATAAAAACCGATGCCGAATACTCCCGGTGGATACAGGAGTTGAAAGAACGATATCGCCGCAGTCAGATTAAGGCTGCTGCCCAAGTGAACTGCGAGATGCTGCGCTTCTACTGGTCGCTCGGTCGTGACATCGTAGCCCGTGATGCCGAGAATGTTTATGGCAGCAGTTTCTATCGGAATCTCAGCCAGGATTTGAAAGAGGCTATTCCGGAATCAGAGGGCTTTTCACGGCAGAACCTGCAATACATGAAGAAGATGTATCTTCTTTATAGCGAGCCACCTACAAATTGCCAACAGGTTGTTGGCGATTCTGAAACCGAAATGTGCCAACAGCTTGTTGGCATATCTCAATGTGTCAATGACGATATTATCTTTTCTGTTCCGTGGGGACATCATTGTACTCTGATAGATAAATATTTCGAAAAAGGAAAACGGGATACCGCGCTATTCTATGCCCATAAGGTTGTCGAAGAGGGTTGGTCGAGAAATGTACTGAAATCATTTATTGACACCAATCTGCATCTGCGTCAGGGCAAAGCGTTGACAAGTTTCTCCCGCCTACTACCGGCTCCCGATAGCGATCTTGCCCAGGAACTGACCAAAGACCCATATATCTTCGATTTCACCGAAATGACCGAGCCATATAAGGAACGTGAGTTGAAAAAGGCTCTGATGTCAAATATATCCCGGTTCCTTCTCGAACTTGAATCGGGCTTTGCATACGTCGGGGAAGAATATCGTCTGAAAGTCGGTCACACGGAGCAATTAATTGATTTGCTGTTTTATAACATAAAATTACACGCCTATTGTGTTATCGAGGTCAAGACAGGAACATTCGGAGCCGGCGACATAGGGCAGCTCGGCACCTATATGACAGCGGTAAATCACATACTGAAAACCGAACAGGATAACCCCACTATCGGGTTGCTGATATGCAAGGATAAAGATAATGTGCTTGCTCAATATGCACTTGAATCGTCATCGCAACCAATAGGAGTCGCAGAATTCCAACTGACTAAATTCATTCCTGACGAATTCAAGAGTTCCCTGCCCTCAATAGAGGACATTGAATTAGAACTGAAATAATCTGCATTTTCTGCATTATCAGCGATTTCGAAGTATCGGGATATTCCCAACATACGTAGGTCTTATTTCTTCAATGAGAACATCCGGTAATATTTTTAACACTTAAATCTCGTCGATTTCGGCGAGATTTCGTCTTATTAGATAGAAGCATCAAAATAAGAAAGTATGTTCAAGAAGACCCGGCACAAAATCATCAGCAAGATAATCGAGGATAATCTCGACTATCTTGTGCGGTTTGCGTATTATCGGATTGGCAACCATGATGAGGCCGAAGATCTTGTATACGATGCCGTTCTGAAATTTCTGGAGAGGGATACAGACAACATTAAGCCGGAAAGCGTGAGACTCTACCTTTTCAAGATTGTCCATAATCTGTGTCAGGATTATGCCCGGTCAAGCAAACGGGACATCATGCATATAGAAGATTATGATATAGAGGACACACCCGATGATATACTTGACATGGAGGATGCGGACAGGATAAATGCCAGTCTTGACAGCCTTCCCTCGCGTGAGGCCGACATCATACGCATGAATGTAGTTGACGGTCTGTCGTTTGTAGAAATCAGCAGTATTCTATCCATTCCTCAGTCAACTGCCAAATCCAGATATAAATCGGGAATGGATAAACTTAGGAACATGTACATTAACCCTAAAAATTCATAGTATGGATGATTACAAAGAAATAAAGGAGTTGTTGAAGCCTCGCCGAGACATAAAGGCTTCTGACGAATTGCGCCTAAAAGTCATCCGTGCTGTGGAACAAAAGAATAAAAAACGGATGGTACGCAATTGGGTTTTCGGCGGAATTAGCCTAAGCGCGGTAGCAGCAGTTTTGTTGCTTGTGTTAGTGCCTTCCGGGATGTCAGCCAAGGAGATTCTCGCCGAGGCAATAAACGCACTCGGTGGCACCGATGACATTGAAATGACTGTGGAAGTCAGGACTCGACCTGTGGAGAATTTCAGATATATAGACGTAAATGAGGATTTTGTAACACATCACATCTACATTGCCGATTCCGATTCTCTTCTGAGATGGAGAATTGACAAGGGCGAGCGTGTAGCGACAGGAAACGGCACCGACATCTATACATGGATGCCCGCGCTCAAATTAGGTTTGCACCTCCCGGAGTCTGAAGAAGAAAAGGTTTTGGGATATATGGCAACCTTACTCACCCCCCGGAAGATACTGGAGACAGAACTGGATAATTACATCGACGGCAAAGGAGGTAAATATACGGTAAATAAAAATGGTGACGATATAATTCTTACTGTTCATGCCATGCCGCAAGGAAATTTTGATAATCCTTACCTGCTGAACTCATCTATCGCCGAATCCGAAAATATCCGAAGATATGTGATTGATGCTGAATCAAAAAGGCTTAAAAGTGCCACAGTAAGTGTAATCGCGGGCAGTCGGGAAATTCCGGTGCTGAAAATCACATCTATAAATTATGGGTTGCATAGGAACGATATATGCCGCCTCGCCGATGGCATCCGTTATGTAGAGACAGAACACGGCCCTGTCGGTTTGAAAGGTCTCAGTGCGGAGGAAGCGGCCACGACCATACTTAATGCCTTCACAGACTGGAATGAAGCGATTCTCGACAAAGTAATGATGAGGGAAGTATCAGATGTGACATACAAGGAAAAATTCAGTGGTTCAAGGCTGATCTCGATAGGACATTCCTTCACCTCAGGGACAGGAAATTCAATTTTCGTTCCTTATACGCTTGAACTCAAAGACGGAACCGTGCAAAGGCACAACATTGCCTTGCAGAAAACCGATTCCGGAGGATGGATTGTCGTCGGAGGTCTTTAACGAAATAATAATCAAAAAACATAATCTAATGTCATTAAGAAATTTAATGGCAGGGCTATTGCTCTGCCTGATAGCCAACACTCTCTTTGCTGAGGTGAGAACCTACAAAGGCAACGTTAAGGATGATTCCGGCAGATACTGTTTCATTGAGTGTGT
>DKYZ01000138.1:0-19874 GCA_002493515.1 Porphyromonadaceae bacterium UBA7087
GGCATGGCCACCTGTGGCCATGCCGGGGAGGCCGCATGTCATGACCATACTTTCCAATAACAAATAATAAAAACAATAATGAACAGACAGAAACTTTTTCTCAGACTCGCCCCCATGGCGTTTGGAAGCGCGATGCTTATGCCGGGCCTCGTGGCCTCGGCCGACATCTCCGACTCCCCGGTGCTGGATGTGGAGAAGACCTTCTCTCCCACATTCATGCCCGCTTTCCTCTCCTCCGACTCCAACAAGACCCCCTACTATATCTCGCAAGACTCCCTGGCCGTCTACGACTCCGATTTCGCCGTCATAGAGACACACCAACTGCAGAACGAGGTTTTCTTTGACGAACTGAAATACCACGTCACATGCCATCCCGCCATCCTCAAGGAGACCAAACGGGAGGAGAGCCCCCTTATTTCCGACGGATGGGGACTGGACCAGACAATCGACTTCCTCAACAACACCAGCCCCCAGGGCGCCGACAGCTACACCATCGAGCAGCAGGACGGCGGATACATCTTCTATCCGACACCGATTGAATCGAACGAGGAGCTGTCGTTTTTCATCACCAAGAATCCATACGCCGACGGAGGCGGCATATACAATTTCCAGTATAAATATCCCAAGCGATTCGTACGGCTCACATCCGAGGGAACTCTCATGATGGGCACCATCGAATACGACACCACCGGAAACTATGAGGCCCAGGAGGTGATTCTGCGCCAGGGTAACGAATACCACACCGGCTACCAATTAGCCGTCATGGCCTATGCCTCAGGAAACAACAGCTGCGAGCGGACACAGATCCACATCTCGCAGAATTTCTTCAACGACGACGACAACTATTAGCTCATCCAGTCAAAATACGCGCTCATACCGAGGGAAAACAAGGAATACGACAGATATCTCGGCGAAGTGACCATACTGGACAAATTCGCAAGCCGGACCGGACTGGACATAGTGTCGGCCGACGGACGGGTGCTTGAATCAGTCGACCTGGGAAACGCCAGCATAAACGGAGACATCGAGATGCTGATGCTCGGAGGGAAGAAATACCTCTCGTTCTCAGTATGGGACAAAGGATCAACCTACTACCGCTTCTACCGGGTGGAGTCGCCACGCGGCTCGGCCACGTCACTGCACGAGATGCCCGTGAGAATGAAGGCCTACCCCAACCCGGCACGCACCTCCGAGCCGGTGGAGATCGACCTGGGCTCCACAGTCCGTGCCGAGGCCACAATCCACGTCACCTCTACCGACGGACGCTCGTATGCGGCCGGAAGCGTCAAGGCCGGGGAATCGAAGGCGAGAATCGACATATCCGGCCTCACGCCCGGCCTGTATATCGTAAGCGCCGACATTGACGGCACGCGACGCGAAAGCTGCCGGATTCTGGTCAGATAGGATATCAATCGAAAAAGGGATTTGACTTGCACGGAAAGGCGACAGCAGAGGCCGGAAGGCCCGGCCGCCTTTCCTTTTTCTTATAAAACAACGGCTCGACAACACTCTGAGACGGATTTGTTTGGAAATTTGGATAATTAGGTGTAATTTTGCATTGCGTCCGCAATCAGACCCCGGCGCAAGCCGGAAGGGCGCGAACCATTAACAGACACAACAACCAACAACTTCAGATGAACCGAAAACTCACAACCCTGGCGGCGGCTCTGCTGCTGACCGCCCCAACACTGACCTCAATGGCACAGACAACCGGGAATCCTTTCCTGCAGCCCTACGACACAAAATACGAGATTCCTCCCTACGAGAAAATCAAGACCTCCGACTTCATCCCCGCCATCAAGGCCGGCACAGAGGAGCTGAAGGCCAATATCGAGAGAATCACAGCCAACAAGGCCATGCCTGACTTCGACAACACGATCCTCCCGCTGGAGAACGTGTCGCCCATACTGGAGCGCGTGGCCTCCGTTTTCTACCACTATGACAGCGCGCTGAGCACCGACGAGTTCGCCGCCATGGCCGAGGAGGCGATACCCCTCCTCAACGCCGCCAGCAACGAGCTCAACCTCAACCAGGCCCTCTTCGACCGCATACGCACCGTCTACGACAACCGCGACAAGATGAAGCTCAACCCGCTGCAGAAGCGCCTCGTGGAGAAATACTACCGCCAGTTTGCCGAGCAGGGCGCCGCCCTCTCCCCGGAGAAGAAGGCCGAGCTGGTGAAGGTAAACAACGAGCTCGCCAAGCTCTTCATCGCCTACAACAAGAACCTTCTCAACGCCACCAACTCCTTCTTCGTGACCGTATACGACAAGGCTGACCTGGCCGGACTCCCCGAGTCGTCGATTGCACAGGCTGCCGAAGACGCCAAGGCACGCGGCCTCGACGGCCTGTGGGTGTTCACACTCCATGCCCCGAGCCGTCTGCCCGTGCTTCAGAACGCCGAAAACCGCGGCCTGCGCGAGGCTATCTACAAGGGCTACACGAATCTGGCGTCATACGGCGAGAACAGCAACTACCCCGTGATCGAGAAGATCGTGAAGCTGCGTGCAGAAAAGGCAAAGATCATGGGCTTCGACAATTTCGCCCAGATGATGACGTCGCGCGTCATGGCCAAGACCCCCGAGGCTGCCGAAAGCCTTCTGATGCAGGTCTTCGAGCCGGCGGTGGCAAGAAGCCATGAGGAGGTGGCCGACATGCAGGCTTACGTAGACGCCGAGGGCGGCGGCTTCAAGATCGCTCCCTGGGACTACTACTATTACGCCGGAAAGGTAAAGAAACAGAAATTCGACCTCGATGAGTCGGACGTGCGCCCCTATTTCTCGCTTGAGAACGTGCTCAACGGCCTCTTCGGAGCCGCAGAGCGCCTCTACGGAATTAAGATGGTGGAGATGCCCGACGCTCCCAAATATATGGATGAGGTGACGGTATATGACGTGGTTGACGCCAAGACCGGCGAGCATATCTCTGTATTCATGACCGACTTCTTCCCCCGCGCCTCCAAGCGCCAGGGAGCCTGGATGGAGCAGCTCCAGAGCGCCGGCCTCTACGGCGACGGCACCACGAAGCGCCCCATCGTCTATAACGTAGGCAATTTCACACGACCCGCCGGCGACACCCCGGCCCTTCTGACAATCGACGAGGTGGAGACCACATTCCACGAGTTCGGACACGCCCTCCAGGGAATGCTCTCCACGGCTCCCTACAAATCGCTGGCCGGAACAAACGTAGACCGCGACTATGTGGAGATGTCGTCGCAGATGAACGAGCACTTCGCCTTCACCCCCGAGCTTCTCAAGACATACGCCAAGCATTACAAGACAGGCGAGACCATTCCCGACGAGCTGATTGAGAAACTCAACAAGGCGTCTAAGTTCAACCAGGGCTTCACCACCACCGAGCTGGCCGGAGCCGCCCTGCTTGACCTGGCCTGGGGCAAGACCGACGGCAACGGAATCGACGTCGAGGGATTCGAGGCCGACTTCACAAAGAAAATCGGAATGCCCGACGAGATAACCTACCGCTACCGCTCGCCCTACTTCAAGCACATCTTCGGCGACGACGGCTATGCCTCCGGCTATTACACCTACCTCTGGAGCCAGGTGCTCGAGGCCGATGCCTGGGAGCTCTTCGAGAAAAACGGCATCTTCGACAAGAAGACAGCCGAGTCATACAAGAAGAACATTCTCCAGAGCGGCGACACGGAAGACGCCATGGTGCTCTTCGAGCGTTTCCGCGGCCACAAGCCCGACCCCCACGCGCTCCTGCGCCTGAGAGGCTTCGAGAAATAACTTCGACCCACATCGCATAAACGGCAAGCGTCTCACAAGGCGCTTGCCTATATTTTTCCCTGTCCATTTATTTTTCCAGTTCCTTAGTTGTTTATACCAATTCCAATGCAAACCGAAAAGACGTCAGAACAAACCGACAGGATGTATATGGCCCGCGCCCTGCAGCTTGCCCGCGGAGGCGAGGGATTCGTAAGCCCCAACCCGATGGTGGGAGCCGTGGTCACGGCCCGGGGCCGCATTATCGGCGAGGGATTCCACCGCGCATTCGGAGGGCCCCACGCCGAGGTAAACGCCATAGCCGCGGTGGCGGAAGCCGACCGCCATCTTCTGCGGGAGGCCACGATTTACGTTACCCTGGAACCCTGCTCCCATTACGGAAAGACGCCGCCATGCGCCAGGCTCATCATTGATACAGGAATCCCCAGGGTAGTGACCGGAGCGCCTGACCCCAACCCGAAGGTCAGCGGAAGGGGCATAAGGATGCTGCGCGAGGCCGGCATCGACGTCACGGAGGGGGTCATGCTGAAGGAATGCCTCGACATCAACCGCCGGTTCATGACGGCCCAGCGGCTGCGCCGCCCCTACATACAGCTGAAATGGGCACAGACGGCCGACGGCTTCATCGCCGGCCTGGACGAGGACGGCAACCCGACGCCTGCCGCGATCTCGACACCCCTCACAAAGACGCTGATGCACCGCGAGCGCGCCCTCTGCGACGCGATACTCGCCGGGCCCAACACCATAGCCATCGACAATCCCCGCCTCGACGTGCGCCTGTGGCCCGGGAGGAATCCGCTGAAAGTCAGCTTCGACTCCAGGAAAATATCGCCCGGCTCCAACTTCATGGCCGGAAAGCACATCCTCCTGAATCCGGAGGTCTCCCTTGACGAGAACATACACATGCTTTTCGAGCGCCATTCGGTCGGCTCGCTCATGGTGGAGGGGGGAGCCGCAGTGCTCCGCAGCTTCATTGACTCAGAACTTTACGACGAGATACGCATCGAGACGTCGCCCAGGGAGATCATGCGCGGAGTGAAGGCTCCGTCCATAATGCCCGATGCCCTGAAGGAAGTCGCGGTCACGATTGTCGACGGCAACACGATTTCGCTGTTTCAAGACGTTAAAAACCTATAAAAAATCCTTATTTGTTAAAAACCTCGGGTTTTATAAGGCTCATTTTGACAAGAAATACTAATTTTGCAAATTGTAAATAACAAAAACAACCGACCAAAGTGAAACCCGCATACAAAACATCTTTCATCATATGCCTTAGAAAGTGGCTTCTCGCGCTGCCGGCAGTGGCGCTGATGCTTGCCGCCTGCAACTCCTCGAGCGAGCCGGAATACGTAGTTCCCCTCCCCGAGACCTCCACGGCCGTGAAGTCGTTCTCGCTGAAGTCCGACTCAAAAGTCATCGCCAACCTCGACTCGGTATTCTTCTCGATCGACCTCAACGCAGGCGTCATATTCAACGCCGACTCGTTGCCCAAGGGCTCCAAGATCGACAAGCTCGTGCCCTCGATCACTTTCGCCACGAGCGTCTCGGCAGCCACAATCCACGTGACCGGAGGCACGATAATGGCCGACTCGACTCTCAACTTCATGGAAAACCCGGGCGACTCGATCGACTTCACCGGCAACGTGACGCTCAACGTCACCGCGGCCGACGGAAACACCCGCCGCTCCTATACGCTCAAGGTGAACGTCCATAAGGAGGTGCCTGACTCCCTGGTGTGGGACAAGATGGCGGTGACCGCCCTTCCCTCGCGGATGCAGGCCCCGATAAGACAGAAGACGGTGACTTTCCAGGGCAAGGCCGTGGCCTTGATCGAGGAGAACGACGGCTCGCTGACACTCTCCGAATCATCCGACCTGCTCGGCAACGAATGGAAGAAGACCCCCATCGCACCCGATTTCAATCCGGCGATACGCTCGCTGGCGGCCACCGATGACGCCCTGTACGTGCTCGACGCCGATAACGGCGAGCTGATGTCGTCGGCCGACGGAATGACCTGGAGCGACACGGGCCGCGCCTGGGAAGCGATTCTCGGCGGCTACGGCTCCCATCTGCTCGGGCTATACACCGACGGCGGCAGACGCATGCACGGAGTCTATCCTCCTTCCGGCATAGTGAAGGAGACGGAGGCCGACAGCAGCTTCCCCACCGACGGATGGAGCAACCTCGGCACGATACAGTCTAAATGGTCGCAGGTGCCCACGGCCATGATCTTCGGAGGACGCAAGGCCGACGGCACCCTCTCCGACGACACCTGGGGTTTCGACGGAAATTCCTGGACCGTGATCTCCAACAGCGACCCGGCGCCCCTGGCCGGAGCCACGATAGTGCCCTATTACGTCTACCGCAAGACCTCCACCTCCTGGAAACAGACCGAGTTCGCAGCCTGGCTGCTCATAGGGGGGAAGACGGCCGAGGGGAAAGCCAACCGCACCGTCTACATGACCTATGACAACGGCGTCAACTGGCGTCAGGCCGACTCCCTGATGCAGATGCCCGACTATATCCCCGGGATGTGGAACCTCGACAACGTGGTGATGAGCTCCCCGCGCTCGGCCGACATTTCCGACTCCTGGAAAACCCGCGCCACGCGCCGTCTCGCTCCCTGGATGAAGATAAACTATGACATCGACGGATATATAATCAACTGGGACTGCCCCTACATATATCTCTTCGGCGGCGAGAACCCCGAGGATTCCGACCATACGTATGACACAATCTGGCGCGGCGTGCTCGCCCGCATGACATTCGCCCCCCTGATCTGATGCCCGCACGCTTAGTAAAAATATTATCGGCCGTCATGCTGGCCCTGGCCCTCGGCGCAACCGCCAGGGCACAGGAAGACTACCGCTTCGACATAGGCGGCGGAATCGGCATGACCGGATACCTGGGCGACGCCAACACGGCCAACCTCTGGAGAAACCCGTCGTATGACGTCGAGGCTGTCTTCCGCTACATGATCAACCCCCGCCTGGCCCTGAAATCGAATCTTTTCGTAGGAGGCCTGCGCGGCAACTCCGCGCAGATGACCAACGTCTTCCCCACCGACGAGACCTATAAATTCTCAACCACCTTCTATGAGATAGGGGAGCTCTTCGAGTTCAATTTCTTCAATTACGGAATGGGGGAATCCTACCGCAAGCTTAAAAGAATCACACCATACATCACGGCCGGAGTGGGCCTGACGCTCTTCAGCACCGACGGCAAGACCCGGGCGGCCTTCGCCATACCGATGGGCGCGGGAGTGAAATACAAACTCTCCAGACGCCTCAACCTAGGGCTGGAGTTCCTGATGAAGAAGACTTTCACCGACAAGCTCGACGGCGAGAACCTCGCCGACCCATACGGGATAAAGAGCTCTTTCGTGAAGAACACCGACTGGTATTCCACCCTGACGCTGACGCTCACCTACGAGTTCAGCAAACGGTGTGAGGTGTGCAATTATAAAGACTGACAAGAAGATTCTTATGGACACATTGGAACAGAAAATATCACAGATTGATAAAAACAGGGTGCCGGTCCACGTGGCGATGATCATGGACGGCAACGGACGATGGGCCAAGAAACGGGGCCTCGGACGCAGCGAGGGCCATTCCGAGGGTGTGGCCACTGTGCATCGTGTCACACAGTTCTCATCCGACCTGGGCATAAAATACCTGACCCTCTACGCCTTCTCGACGGAGAACTGGAACCGCCCCCAGACCGAGGTCGACACCCTGATGTATCTCATAGGCTGGGCTATAGAGCGGGAGCTTCCCGAGCTGCTGCGCAACAATGTCAGGATCCATCTGCTCGGAGACATAGAGCGCATACCCGAGGAGCCGCGCAAAAGGCTTTTCTACGCGCGCGACGCCACGGCCGCCTGCACCGGGCTTAATCTGAACATGTGTCTAAGCTACTCATCCCGCTGGGAAATCACAGAGGCCGCCAGGCGTCTGGCGTCACGGGTGGCCGAAGGCTCGCTATCCCCCTCCGACATCGACGAGAAGATGATTTCCGACAATCTCACCACGGCCGGAATTCCCGACCCCGACCTCCTCATCCGCACTGGCGGCGAGGAGCGCATAAGCAACTACCTGCTCTGGCAGATCGCATACAGCGAGCTTTATTTCACCGACGTGCTCTGGCCCGACTTCACCAACGAGGAATATGCCGACGCCATCATCGACTTCCAGAAGAGGGAGCGCCGTTTCGGCAAGACAAGCGAGCAGGTAACAAACACCACCACGACATCACAGATATGAAACATACCCTGAAGCTTTTCCTGACCCTCCTCGCCACGGCATCACTTCCGCTGACATCGGCGGCGGCCGACGTGGAGCCCCTGGCGGTCGACACGATCTATAATCCCGACATCATCTACTCCCCGATTCCCAGAAGCTACGAGATCGCGGGCATTAAGGTGGAGGGTGTGTCGCACGTCGACGACTACGTCATAATCGGATATTCCGGTCTGTCGGTGGGCGAGCGCGTCAATATCCCGGGCGACGCCCTCACCAACGCCGTGAAGCGTTTCTGGCGGCAGGGTCTCTATTCAAAGGTGGCCATAAGCGTGGAGAAGATCGCCGGCGACAAGGCGTGGCTTGTCATCAACCTGCGCCAGCAGCCCCGCATGTCGGAGATGAGGTTCTCGGGCGTGAAGGGGGGCGAGAAGAAAGACATAGAGGAGAAACTCTCGATGGTGCCCGGACAGCAGATCACGCCCAATATCGTGAACCGCGCGAAGGAGATAATAAAGAACTATTATTCCTCCAAGGGCTTCAAGAACGCGCAGGTCAACATCACGCAGGTGCCTGACATAGGCAAGGAGAACCAGGTGATTCTGGATGTCGACATTGACCGCAACAACAAGGTCAAGGTCCATAAGATCTATATAAACGGCAACAACGTGCTCTCCGACCGCAAGGTCAAGAGGGCGATGAAGAAAACCAACGAGAACGGCGACATACTCAATCTCTTCAAGCAGAAGAAATTCGTTGATGCCGACTACCGCGACGACAAGATAAGGATAATCGACAAATACAACGAGCTGGGATACCGCGACGCGAAGATCCTCAGCGACAGTGTGGTCAGATACAACGACAAGGAGGTTGACGTCTATATCGACGTGGAGGAGGGCAACAAATACTACATCAGCGACATCAACTGGGTAGGCAACACCATCTACTCCACCGACGTGCTCAGCGACGTGCTCGGCATCAACCCCGGCGACGTCTACAACCAGAAGCTTCTCAACGACCGTATGACGGGCGACGAGGACGCCGTCAGCAACCTCTATCTCGACAACGGATACCTCTTCTTCCAGCTCGTGCCCATCGAGGAGAATATCCACGGCGACAGCATCGCCCTCCAGATGAGGGTGATCGAGGGGCCGCAGGCCAAGATCAACAGAGTGATCATCAACGGCAACGACCAGCTCTTCGAGAAGGTGATACGCCGCGACCTCAAGGTGCGCCCCGGCGACCTTTTCTCGAAGCGCGAGCTGATGAACTCGCTGCGCGAGATAGCGGCCACCGGACATTTCAACCCCGAGAACATGGCCCCTGACGTGCAGCCCAACCAGAACGACGGCACAGTGGACATCGCCTTCAACCTGGAGTCGAAGGCCAACGACAAGGTGCAGCTCTCGTTCGGATGGGGACAGACGGGCGTCACCGGACAGCTCGCCTTCTCCTTCTCCAACTTCTCGATGAAGAATCTCTTCAACCCCGGCTCCTACCGGGGAATCATCCCGCGCGGCGACGGACAGACATTCTCCATCGCGGCGCAGACCAACGCGAAATACTACCAGAGCTACAGCATATCGTTCCTCGACCCGTGGTTTGGCGGCAAGCGACCCAACTCCTTCTCGTTCAGCGCCGACTACAGCCGAATGACCGGTATCAACAACAGCTTCTACAACAACTCCTGGAGCCAGGCGGGCATGAACGCCCTCTACAACATGAACGGCCTCTACGGCTACAACAACAGCTACTACAACGGCTACAACAACTACTACCAGAATGCCTACGACCCCAACAAGATCCTTCAGATGGCGGGCGTCACAGTAGGATTCGGAACGCGTCTGAAGTGGCCTGACGACTATTTCCAGTTCCAGGCAGCACTCTCCTACCGCTGGTATTACCTGAAGAACTGGAACTACCTGTTCGGATTCTCCAACGGTACGTCAAACTCGCTGACGCTCAACCTGAGCCTGACGCGCCAGAGCATCGACAACCCGATCTACACGCGCCGTGGCTCCACGTTCTCATTCGACGTGACCCTTACCCCGCCGGCATCGCTCTTCTCGAAAGGTAAGAACTGGGCCGAGCTCGCACGCCTCTCGGACGTCAACAACCCCAACACCGACCAGCGCGAGGCGGCAGCCAAGCAGATGTACCGCTGGATCGAATATTACAAGATACGCTTCAAGAGCCGCACATACACGCCGCTCACCGACCCCAACGGCAACTTCACGCTCGTGCTCATGACCCGCGCCGACTTCGGACTGCTCGGCTCATACAACAAGAACTACAAGACGCCTTTCGAGACTTTCTATTTCGGCGGCGACGGCATGTCGGGAAGCTACACCTACGCCACGGAGACTGTGGCGATGCGCGGCTACGAGAACGGACAGTTCACCCCCTACGGATACGAGGGATACGCCTACGGACGCTTCGGAATGGAGCTGAGGTTCCCCTTCATGCTGCAGCCTACCACCACCATCTACGCCCTGGCGTTCGCCGAGGCGGGCAACTGCTGGTATGACATCAAGGACTTCTCCCCCTTCAATCTCAAGCGCAGCGCCGGCGTCGGAGTCCGCCTGTATCTCTCGATGCTCGGATTCCTCGGCATCGACTGGGGATATGGCTTCGACAAGGTGTGGGGACGCCGCGGAGGCAGCCAGCTCCACTTCGTGCTCGGACAGGAGTTTTAAACTTTATTCACAGACAATGGTTTAAACTACAGGCGCCAGTGCCTATCTATGTTAAGAAAATCACATATGAAGATAATGAAAAAGACTTTAACGGCGATATGCGCGCTCATCCTGGGGTGCGCCGCCGTGTCAGCCCAGAAATTCGCGTTGGTCGACATGGACTATATCCTGCGCAACGTCCCGGCCTACGAGATGGCCAACGAGCAGCTCAACCAGGTGTCGATGCGCTGGGAGAAAGAGGTTAACGAGCTCTCGAAAGAGGCCGAGACCATGTATAAGAACTATCAGAGCGACATGGTGTTCCTCACCGACGAGCAGAAAAAGAAACGCGAGGAGGAGATCGTGGCCAAGGAGAAGGAGGTCACCGACACCCGCTACAAGTATTTCGGCCCGGAGGGTGAGCTCTACAAGAAGCGCCAGAGCCTGATGAAGCCTATCCAGGAAGATGTCTACAACGCCGTCAAGGCAGTGGCCGAGGAGAAGGGCTATCAGACGATTTTCGACCGCGCGTCGTCGCAGAGCATCGTTTTCGCCTCCCCGCGTATCGACGTCAGCAACGATGTGCTCGCCAAATTGGGTTATTCCAAATAATTTAGTTAATTTTGCAGACTATTAGCGGAGCCGGGGCGACGGCGTCACGCCGGCTTCGCGACACAACTACTTCAATAACGAACAAATCTTTACAATCTCAAGACAATGATTAAGAAATTAATGCTGGTGGCAGCCCTGTTGCTCCCCATGTTCGCCTCTGCGCAGTCCGTCAAGATCGGGCTTGTAGACATGCAGTCAATCCTCACCCTGATGCCGGAGACCAAGGCGGCCCAGACCCAGATTGCCGACGTCAGCAAGAAGTATGAGGACGAGTATGCCAAGCTCAACGAGGAGATGCAGCGCATGTATGAGCAGATCCAGCAGATGAGCGAAGACGAGCCTGCGGCAATCAAGGAGCGCAAGACGCGCGATTTCGCCGACAAGCAGCAGAAGATACAGCAGTTTCTCCAGACTGCCGACCAGGACATCCAGAAGCTCCAGAGCGACCTCATGGCTCCCATCGTGGCCAAAATCCACACAGCGGTGGAGTCGGTGGGCAAAGAGGGGGGCTACACACTTATACAGCCTCTCGACCAGCAGCTCGTGCTCTATTACCAGGAGCCCTGTTCCGACATCACGTCGCTTGTGAAGGCCAAGCTGGGCCTCCAGTAAGGGGCGGCGTTTCCTGTCAGTGAGGACAAATCAGATTACAAAGGGGCGTGCCCGATGAGGCGGCGCCCCTTATATTTTCCCTTAATATATTCGTTACTTCCATGCAGATAGGCGTTTTCGATTCCGGCTACGGCGGTCTGACGATTCTCCGCCAGATACGCAAGCTGCTTCCTCAGTATGATTACCTGTATCTGGGCGACAATGCCCGCGCTCCATATGGCTCGCGCTCTTTCGACGTGGTCTACGAGTTCACGCTCCAGGCCGTGGAGGAGCTTTTCGACAGGGGGTGTCCCCTGGTGATCCTGGCGTGCAACACCGCCTCGGCGAAGGCCCTGCGCTCCATCCAGCAGAACGACGTGCCGCGCATCGACCCTGACCGCAGGGTGCTCGGGGTGATACGCCCTACGGTGGAGGCGCTTGACGCGGTCACCGATTCCCGCCATATAGGGGTGCTCGCCACTCCGGGCACCGTGAAGAGCCATTCATACACGATGGAGGTGGGGAAACTCTACCCGGAGATGATTGTCACAGAGCAGGCGTGCCCGATGTGGGTGCCGCTTGTGGAGAACAACGAGGCCCTGTCGCCCGGCGCGGATTATTTTGTGGAGAAGTATATCAACTCCATCATGCTGACCGACCCGATGATCGACACTCTCGTGCTGGGCTGCACCCATTACCCCCTTCTGCTGCCAAAGCTGGAGATGTACGCCCCTCCGGGAGTGAGGATACTGCCGCAGGGCGACCTGGTGGCGGAAAGCCTGAGGAACTATCTCGCGCGCCATCCCGACATCGTGAGCCGATGCTCGCAGAATGGGACGGTGGAATACCTCACGACGGAGAATACAGACAAGTTTGACGACCTTGCCTCCCTGTTCATGGGGCAGACCGTAAAAAGCACTAAGATAACATTGACCTGAAACCGGAAGGGCGCCCTCAGCGACGCCTGTAAAAACAACAAGCTTATGAAAACTCTTGAAGAGATAAAGACCGAGATAAGGGAGAGCCTTATGGTCCCTGCAAAGGCAGTGGAGCTGCTCGACGCGTATATAGCCGCGAATCCCTCCGACGACGAGGCGCTGACGCTTCGCGGGATGAAACACTGGTCGCTCGGAGAGCGTGCGCTCGCCATCAACGATTACCTTGAGGCTATCCGCATCAATCCCGACAGCAAGGCGCGCCAGGCGCTGCAGGCCACAAACGATATCCTTGACTACTACAACAAGGATCTCTACAATCCCTGATTGCCCTGCAGACCGGTCAGTGCGTCTCCCAGGGCATCTGCATGCGGGAGGCGGGGCGTGTGCTGAATAATCCGGATGCGGAGGCGGAATATGCCTGCGCTGCGGATGCGGGGGTGGCCGTGATGCCTGTATAGAGCATCAGCGGACGCTCCTCGCTCCAGCCCCGGCTGTGGTTGCGGATGAACAGTGTGCACAGGCCCCGGAGCTTGCGGCAATGGTAGCGTATCTCGCTCAGGACGTCGGTCATGCTTGAGGCGGTGTTGATCATGAACTCCGTTATGGTGCGTCCGTGCATGGAGAGGCGGGCGTATATGCGGTCGCCCCGGCTGATTGATTTTCTGGTGGTATTCATAATTTTGCGTTGTTTTTGTTTTACGATGCAAAATTACCCCATACCGCTGCCAACAGTTTGCAGTCAAATTTTAAATTATGTTAAATCCATTCTGATTTATGCGCGATAAGGACGCAAGCCGCGCCTAAATCAATCTTTTCATGCCGTTTGCTTGCCTGTTTAGGAAAAAGAAGCTATCTTTGCGCTGCGAAACCTTGACGGGCTTCGCGATTATCCGCTTATCCGGATGCAGGAATGGTGGAATGGTAGACACGAGGGACTTAAAATCCCTTGGCCTTTACCGGCTGTGTGGGTTCGAGTCCCACTTCCTGTACCCACTGACAACGGGGCGCCGTCGCAATCGATGTCGCCCCGTTTTCTTTTAGTTACATATCATGGTAAAGAATTTATTTTTTGTTACACTCGCCGTAATGGCGTTATGCTCATGCAAGACCCTCACTCCCGAGCAGCAGGCTGCCAAGGAGATCAAGGAGGCGTTGCAGGAGAAGGCGGATTCGATGAAATTCACTTTCGCCGACAAGTCGCTCACTGATATGGATTTCGTATTGGAGGCGGGAAGCCTGGTGTTCAAGAACGGCACACGGGCTTACGTCAATTCCTCCACCAACTATATAGCCGTCTCGGGCGACAAGGCTGTGGTGCAGGTGGCTCCCTACAACAGCGGCGGCCCGAACGGCATCGGTGGGGTAACGGTGGAGGGAACTCCCTCCCACTTCAAGATCAAGACCGACAAGAAAGGGAACCGCCAGGCGTCATTCAGCGTGACGGGCATCAACATCTCGGCCACCGTGTCGATTACCCTCATCAAGGATTCCAACCGTGCCATAGCGCTGGTGAATCCCAACTTCAACTCTAACAGCATCACCCTCGACGGAAGCATCGTGGCTCCCTCCAACAGCTCCGTAATCCAGGGCCGCGGCTGGTGACAGGAACACAGCATAAGAATGAATCGGGTATGAAAGCATGCTTTCATACCCGATTCATTCTTATACTGATGATTTATATCCTATTTTATGACTTTCCGGGTTGTCCCATCTGAATTTCTCACGATATTGATGCCACGACGCGGAGCGTCAAGTTCAATGCCCTCGAGTGAGTAATACCTGCTACCCACCGTTTCCTCTTTGACGCTGTTTATTCCAGTCAAGTTGCTCCAGGTGAACGAGGTGTGGATTCTAGAATCGGTCTCGCTCCATGACATTTCATAAGGATAGCCATCCTCATCAAGCAGCCACTTGAAATCAGTGGTCTGGGTCTCATCGTCAGCTGTAAGAACCGCATCGGTCATCAGAGTCTTCGACGGCTCGCCCATCAATCCGGTGAGAAAGGCAAAATTCAATTGGTCAAAACTCTGGAAGTAGAAATTGTAGAAAACGAGTTTCCCGACATTGGCAATGTCTCCGTAGGTATAATGAGCTTCCAGAACTTCGCCCGGCGCCCAGTCCTCTACTCCTTGCAATGAAATCAAATTTCCGCCTTCGTAATCGAACTCGTACACCTGGCCTCCCTCGTCAGCATCTATCTTTATGATATTGTTATCATCGTTATAGCTGAAATCATAAGACATCGGTCGCTCATCCACATATTCATACACAATATAATCCACTCTGGAAATAAGCCCGTTGTCGCCAAGCCTCATGGTATACTCCTTTATAATCTCAATCGGCTCACCATTGCGGTCGGTCTTCTCAACTTTCATTGTGACAATATTGTCTGCCAGCGCTGAATAGTCATAGGTGGAGACCCAATTATAATACTGACACTTGACAACAGACACTCTTCCCTCGCTGTCGTAACTTATCTCATGGACAAGCTCTCCTCTCTTCATCTCCGTAAGGAGACGTCTATCCGACCCGCCCTGAGCGAATCCTGTCGCACAACTCAAAAGAGCCACGACAGTAACTAACATCTTCTTCATTTTATTTCGCTTATTTAATTACCTGGGTAAACCGGAGTATGATACTTAAATGGCAATGTCCAGAACACACCATCTGTATTATCTGCATACCACTCGTTCTCACTTATCTTATTTCCAGTGGAGAATATGAAAGCTCTCTCATAATCCTTCAATCCTAAGAAATCATCTCCATTACTGAATTCGAAACTTAGATCGATATCTGTAGACAGGGCCTTCCAGCTCAATTTAATCTTAAGTTCACCAAGATTCTGTTCTCTATCCTTACCCTGATCTTCTTCTATTAAACAAAGTTTTACATTATGCAGATTGAGGCTCCAATTGGAGATAGCAATACTATTGACCTCTCTCCATTCCTTACGCTTTATCTCGCCTCTGGTAAAACTAATCTTGAAGGCACTATACAAACCCTTGGCATTCATTAATTCACTTTCCGATTTAGGTCGCATTGTATCAGAAGAACCTATAGTGAATCGGTATTCAGATCCGCCGTTAAACCAATTATCATGGTTCTTCTGAGAACGGATTTTACCAAAATATACGGTATTAGCCATGACGTCCAATTCTGGCTCGTTACCACCAGTACCTACATAATCATTACTAATAGGCTCCGGATTCTCTTTGGTATATAATAAACCCCATTGGCTTTTCTCTCACCCAAAGTAAATCTCGGCAATTCCGCATACGTTATGTCCGACTGATTTATAATCCACACAGGATGACTCATACAATACTCTTCCGTGACAATTACTTTCACAAACTTTTTTCCTCCTGAATTATTCATCAATGGCACAAAGCCCTCTGCCGTTAAGGCATCAGCATTATCAGGAGCATATACAATCACAGGTGGAGTCTTTCCATCCCAATTCTCAGAATATGGCCAGTAAATCTGCAAATCAGGATGTATGGCCACCTGAGAAATTTCAGGATTAAAAGCATTGGGGACATATGTCAAAGCCAGTCTGTCAGGAGTCTCAGCAACTACTTTCTGTAATTTTGCCCCCCTTCACTTATCGTCCCGTTGCAGACCTTATTTTGTTCAGGTCTCTTTGACGTATACTCATTCAAGTAGTATACCTCATCCAATCCGTCACGCAATGCCTGAGCCACTGAACGAGCAACTTTCTCCCCCTCTGCCTGCGTGTAATTCTCCGCAAGCCACTCCGCCATCGCTTTTCTTTGGGCCAGAGTGCTGGAAGTTGTGAAGACGGGCATCCCGTCTGTTGACGACGAGGCTCTTGTCTCGTCAGTGTCTGCTACGCTTGGCTTTGAAGGTTCCTCCATGCTTGAGCAGGAAGTAATCATGATTGCCATAATCATGATAAAAAATACATGTTTCTTTTCATTTTTCTTACTTTTTGTTGATAACGCTTATAATGAATCGATGTTAGAATATAAAAAGTCAACCAAAAAAATCTGCAAGAAACAAAACGATTGTCTAGAATTTCGAATTGTGAGTTGCAAGTAAAATTTTAATAACCTTTGCAAAGGTATGAAATCTATTTATATAATTTCATACACATATTGATATTTTATTATTTTTTAACATATTAAACACAAAAATGCAATTATATAGCCCATTTACATACTTTACAATCGATGGAATCCAAAAATACAGAGATCAAGTCATCGGTCATCAGATGACTTGACCTCTGAGACTATATCCTCCATTGTCTGTAATTAGAAGTGGGAGCTGCCGTCGAAGCAGTGGGTGCAGATGCGGCACTTGGGAAGGCCGATGGCCTTGACCAGGTTCTCCAGAGTGTTGAACTTGAGCGAGGTCAGGCCGAAGCTGTCGCGAATCACCTCCACGAGCTTGTTGTATTCGGGAGAGCCGGTAGTGGCATAACGCTCCAGATTTTTGTCGGGATCCCCCTCAAGATTCTTTATCACACGACGCGTGATCAGCTCCAGGTCGCTCTTCGAGGCACTGAAATTCACGAACGGACAGCTGTAAATGAGCGGAGGACAGGCAATGCGGATATGAACCTCCTTCGCCCCGTACTCGTAAAGCACCTTCACATTGTCGCGAAGCTGCGTGCCGCGCACTATCGAGTCGTCGCAGAGCAACGGACGTGTACCGCGCAGTATATCCCTGTTGGGAATAAGCTTCATCTTCGCAACAAGGTCACGCAACTCCTGACGCGGAGGAGTGAAACTGCGGGGCCAGGTGGGAGTATACTTTGAAATCGCCCTCTTGTAGGGAATCCCCTTGCCCTGAGAGTAACCGATGGCCATACCGATGCCGGAGTCAGGGATGCCGCAGGAATAATCCACCTCCGAATCATCCTCGCGACCCATGTCAAAGCCAGACTGGTTGCGCATCTCCTCGACATTCCGGCCTTCGTAGGTCGAAGTCGGAAAACCGTAATACACCCACAGGAAGGAACATATCTGCATCTCCTCGTTGGGCTTGCGGAGCTGCTCCATGCCATCCGGACGCAGCATCACGATCTCGCCCGGACCCACGAAATGCTCCACCTCATAATCCAGGTTCGGAAAGGCGCTCGACTCGCTCGTGGCCGCATAAGCCCCATCCTTCTTTCCTATCACGATAGGAGTCCGGCCAAGGCGGTCGCGCGCCGCGATCACACCCTCCTCCGTGAGGATAAGCATCGAGCATGATCCCTTTATCTTGTTGTAGACGTGCTCTATACCCTCCGTGAAATTGTTGCCCTGCGTGATGAGAAGGGCAACAAGCTCCGTCTGGTTGGTCTGACCCGAGCTCAGCTCCGCGAAATGCATGTTCTTGGACAGAAGCTCCTTCTCCAGCTCGTCGATATTGCATATCTTGGCCACCGTCACTATGGCGAAGCGCCCAAGATGGCTGTTGACGATAATCGGCTGCGCGTCGGTGTCGCTTATTATACCTATTCCACTGGCACCCTTGAATTTGTCGAGGTCCCCCTCGAACTTGGTACGGAAATAACTGCTCTCGAGATTGTGGATTGAACGCAGAAACCGGTTGCTCTCGGCATCATACGTGGCCATACCGCCACGACGCGTTCCCAGATGGGAATTGTAGTCCGTTCCGTAAAAGAGGTCGGTGACGCAGCTCTTCCTGGCTGCCACTCCGAAAAAACCACCCATAATATTCTTTATTCTTCGATTTATTACTCTGTTTGAAAGGTGCAAAATTAGACATATTTCACGAAATATAAAAATCCCGAGGCCTTCCCCGGGATTTTTATTACGTTTGAAATCTATTTCAAGCCTTGCATTCGGCGGCCCTTCTCTCTATCGGAAGCCCTGCCACATAGCCCTTTATGTAGCGGTTGAAACCCTCCACCTCCTGCGGTGTGGCGCAGATCCTCTCCCCCGTGTCGCCATGGAAGACATCCCTGTCGAGCCACTCCGCCAGACTCAGACCGTCGGGATTGCCAACCGCATAGGCGGCAAGAAGAGCCATGCCCCAGGCTCCGCCCTCGCCAGCCGTCTTCATGACCGATATCGGCGAGTTGAGGGCCGCGGAAAGTACCCTCTGCCCCACTCCGGGAGTCTTGAAGAGGCCGCCATGGCCCGTGATGCGGTCTACCGTCACCTTCTCGTCATTGAAAAGGATATCATTGCCGATCTTCAGCACGGCCACAGCCGCATACAGGTTGGCGCGCATGAAGTTGGCGAGATTGAAGCGGTCGTTGACGGAACGCACGAAGAGCGGACGCCCCTCCACCAGACCGACAACAGGCTCTCCCGACAGATAATTGTAGGAGAGTACGCCTCCGCAATCGGCATCACCCTCAAGGGCATGGTTGTAAAGGCGACCATAGATCTCGTTCATGTCCACAGGCTGTCCGCAAAGCTCCGTATATTCCCGGAAAAGACCCACCCATGAATTGAGGTCAGACGTGCAGTTGTTGCAATGCACCATCGCCACGGGGCTGCCGTCAGGGGTCGTGACGATATCTATCATCTCATACGGCTTGCTGAGATCCTTCTCGAGAACTATCATCGAGAACGACGACGTGCCGGCAGACACATTTCCCGTGCGTTTCCTTACAGCATTTGTGGCCACCATGCCCGTGCCGGCATCCCCCTCCGGGGGACAGACAGGCACTCCCGGCTTCAGATTGCCAGAGACATCGAGACGGCGCGCCCCCTCGTCGGTAAGCGTGCCCGCCTCACAGCCTGCCATGAGCACTGTCGGGAGTATGTCGCGCAGCTTCCAGCCGTAATGCCTCGACTCAACAAGATTGTCGAACTTGTCGACCATCTCCTGCGAATAATCCCCTTTCTCCGGATCGATAGGGAGCATACCCGAGGCGTCGCCGACGCCGAGCACCTTGCGCCCGGTGATCTGCCAGTGGATATATCCGGCGAGGGTCGTGATGAAGTCGATATCCTTCACGTGCGACTCGCCGTTGAGGATACACTGGTAGAGATGGGAGATGCTCCAGCGCAGAGGGATGTTGAACACGAACAGCTCCGAAAGCTCGGCGGCCGCCGCCCCGGTATTTGTGTTGCGCCATGTGCGGAAAGGCAC
>DKYZ01000138.1:20128-27997 GCA_002493515.1 Porphyromonadaceae bacterium UBA7087
GTTGCGCCATGTGCGGAAAGGCACGAGCATCCTGCCGTCGCGGTCGAAAGCCATATAGCCGTGCATCATCGCGCTCACGCCGATTGCCGCGAGACGCTCTATCTCCACTCCGTAGCGGGCCTTCACGTCGGCGCGCATGTCGGCGTAACAGTCCTGCACCCCCTTCCATATGGCCTCCAGGCTGTAGGTCCAGAGTCCGTCCTCGAAACGGTTCTCCCACTCGTGGCTCCCCTGCGCTATCGGACGGCACTCCTCATCGATAAGCACCGCCTTGATGCGGGTAGAGCCAAACTCGATCCCGAGTCTGGCATTGCCCGAAAGTATTGTCTCCTTAGCCTTGTTGTCCATGGCCTCAGCAGAGCGACTTGTTGAGCATATAGTACACCTCGTTCCATCTCAGATGGTCCTTGAAGGCCGGGATCGTGGTGTCCTTGTCGATTCTCACCATCTCGATGCCGGCAATCTCGGCATAGTCTTCCCAATATTCGGCCGTGAGGTCGTAGGAGAAGCATGAGTGATGTGTGCCTCCGGCGAGAATCCAGGCTACCGCGCCGGTCTCGAAGTCGGGCATCGGAATCCAGAGAGCGGAGGCAACGGGAAGCTTGGGAAGCGGCTTCGACTTGATGCACTCCACATCATTGACAATCAGACGGAAACGGTTTCCGAGATCGATTATGGTGGCGGTCACTCCGTTGTCGGGCTTGGAGGTGAAGACCAGACGGGCTGTCTGAGCCTTGCGCACGCCGATGCCGAGGAAATGAACCTCCAGTCTGGGACGCTCCTCTGCGATGAGCGGGCAGACCTCAAGCATGTGTGCCTGGAGAATCGAGCTCTTCTCGCCGCTGAAATTGAGCGTATAGTCCTCAAGGAAGGAGCAGCCCTTGGGCATACCCTGGCTCATGAACCATACCGTGCGGTAGAGGGCGGCGCTCTTCCAGTCGCCCTCCGCGCCGAAGCCGTAGCCCTCGGCCATGAGACGCTGCGAGGCGAGCCCCGGAATCTGGTCGAAACCGACAAACTTCGGAGAATTGATATCCTGCGTCCCCAGGTCGTCGAAATTGGTGGTGAAGCCCTTGGCGCCCTTGTCGGTGAGACATGCACGCAGTGTCAGCTCGGCGTGTGCGGCGTTCCATATCACTGCGTATTCCTCCGACTCCGGATTCTCCATCTTCTCGTCGTGGGCATAGAGACGGAAATATTCAGCCACGAGAGCCTTGATTTCCCCGATCGTGATTTTCTTGTGATATTCCATAAGCTCGCTCACCGGGACATAATCCACATGATAGCCAAGACGCTGCTCAGCCTCCACCTTGTCGCCGTCGGTGACGGCAACGTTGTTCATCTGGTCGCCGAAGCGCAGGATGAGCATATCCTGGGAATCTGCCCAGGCCGCCGCCACGCGCTGCCATACCGCTATGCGCACCTGCGCCCTGGGGTCGGTCCAATGGCCCACCACCACCTTGCGGCGAAGACGCATACGGGTGCAGATGTGGCCGAACTCACGGTCGCCATGCGCGCTCTGGTTGAGATTCATGAAATCCATGTCCATTGTCTCCCAGGGAATCTCCGCGTTATACTGGGTGTGGAAGTGGAGAAGGGGCTTGTTGAGCTGCTGCAGCCCGTGAATCCACATCTTGGCCGGAGAGAAGGTATGCATCCAGGTGATGACACCGATACATCTGGCGTCGTTGTTGGCCTGGCGCATCACCTCCGTCACCTCTTTCGAGGAGTTGGCCGTGCCCTTATAGACCACCTTCACCGGAAGACGTCCGCTGTTGTTGAGCCCCTCGACCATCTCGCGTGAGTGGCAGTCCACCTTCACTACCGCGTCGCCGCCGTAGAGCAGCTGTGCGCCGGTCACCCACCATACTTCATAATTCTCAAATCCGTTCATAATCAGATATCAGTTAAAGTTTTATTTTTTATTTGCCAGTTGTTTCCCCATCCCCGGGGGGCGTCCCCCACGGTGTTTTCACTTTCCCTGTCCGTAATAGGCTCCCGGACCGTGCTTGCGGTTGAAATGCTTCTCCACCAGCAGCGGATTCATCGTCAGACGCGGATTCACGAGATAGGCGATGCTCGCCATCTTAGCCACCTGCTCGAGCACAACGGCGTTGTGGACCGCCTCGTCGGGAGTCTTGCCCCAGGTGAAGGGACCATGGTTTTTCACCAGCACGCCGGGAGTATGCACCGGATTAAGCCCCTCGAAACGCTCTACGATGACATTGCCGGTCTCAAGCTCATAGTCACCCTCCACCTCCCTGGCGTTCATCGAGCGGGTGCAGGGCACCGCGTCATGAAAATAGTCGGCGTGGGTCGTGCCTATGTTGGGAAGGTCGATGCCGGCCTGCGCCCAGGCCGTGGCGTATGTGGAGTGGGTGTGCACCACTCCGCCGATCTCCGGAAACGCACGGTAGAGAGCCAGATGCGTCGGAGTGTCTGACGACGGCCTCAGGTCGCCCTCCACCACCTTGCCGGTAGCCAGGTCGACCACCACCATATCCTCGGGCTTCATGTTGTCGTAGCTTACGCCACTCGGCTTTATCACCACAAGGCCCTTCTCCCGGTCGATGCCGGAGACGTTGCCCCAGGTGAAAATCACCAGCCCGTGGGCCACAAGGTCGAGATTCGCCTTGCAGACTTTCTTTTTCAGTTCTTCAAGCATAACTTATATTTTCAGATTGAAGTCAGATTTTAAATTTCACATTACCCGTCTCTACAGGGGGCAGATAGCGGTAAAGCCTCGCGCCGCGCCGCGACAGCGACTTGTCGAAGCTCTCAGTGGCCGCTATGCAGGGATTGTCACACAGACGCTTCCGGAAATTGCGCTTGTCGAGCGGCTCGCCCACGACTGCCTCCACCAGATTCTGCACCTGAGTGAGGGTGAACATCTCCGGAAGCAGCCGGAAGACCAAAGGCTCGCTGAAGATGCGCCGGCGCATCTCCTCGCGCGCCTTGACTATCATCCTGGGATGGTCGAAGCCCAGGGGTGGAATCTCATCTACTTCCACCCATTTCGCTCCCGACTCCTCCACCGCCGCATGGTCGACGTCATCGTAATTCAGCAACGCGAAGTAGGCCACAGAGACCACACGCTCTCCGGGATCGCGGTCGATGTCGCCGAACGCGCCCACCTGCTGCATGTAGACGTTCTTCAGGCCGGTAAGCTCGCGGAGCACTCGCTTGGCTGCCGCGTCAACGCTCTCCGTGTCGCGGGTAAAGCCCCCTATCAGCGACCACTTGCCCTTCTCCGGCTCGAAATCGCGCTTCACCAGAAGCATGCACAGCCTGCCCTCCTTCACCGCGAACACGATGCAGTCTACCGCTACGTGAAACTTAGGATACTTTGAGTAATATGCCACCACTGCTCTGTATATGCGCCCCGGCCTCCCGGGCCGGGGCAATCTTTTCTTTTGTTTTTACCAGAAGTAGATATAGAAGGCGGCCGTGATGCCGAGGATGATTACCGAGTGAATGATATCCCAGGCATTCCAGCTCTGGCGTGTGGCCAGACGCTGCTCCGGAGTGGAGGTGCCGAACACAAGTCCCTTGATCTTACTCTCGTCGGGTGCTTTCGTGCAAAGGCTGACGACAAAGGCCACCGCCAGACAGAACAGAAGCATGTAGCCGCAGAAGAACAGCCAGTTGCTATCATAGAACAGAGACTGGAACCATCCCCCTTCGCCGGGTATGGTCCCGGCGTTGCTGTAATATATCTTCGAGCCCAGACGCAGCATGCCGATCACGAGGCCCGCGATGAGCGCCCACATACCTCCCTGGGCGGAGGTGCGCTTCCAGACGATACCCATCAGGAAGGCAGCGGCGATACCTGGAGCCAGCACCGACTGGACGTCCTGCAGATAGTTGTAGAGCACGTCGCCCACGGAGCGCATCACGGGAATCCAGAGGATGCCGAGAATCACGATCACAACTGTAGCGGCCTGGCCGATCTTCACAAGCTTCTTCGGATCCGTATTCGGCTTGAAACGCTGGTAGAAGTCGATGGTGAAGAGTGCTGCCGACGAGTTGAACAGCGATGCCAGGGAGCTCATCAGCGCAGCGAGGATACCACAGACGATGAGGCCTTTGACGCCGGCCGGAAGCAGCTTGGCCACCAGCGTCGGGAACGCGGCGTCGGGAGTGGAGAGACGGAAGACCTCGCCGTTGATGGTGATTCCCTCATGCGAGAGGGCGAACGCGATCATACCAGGGATAAGGAACAGGAACACGGGAAGAAGTTTCAGATAGGCTCCGAAGATGGTGCCGCGACGCGACGCCTTCTCGTTTTTGCCGGAAAGCACACGCTGAACGATAAACTGGTCGGTACACCAATACCAGAAACCGATAATCGACGAGCCGATGAGGGCGCCGAGCCAGGGGAATTCCGGGTCGCGGTTGTCGCGGATGAGGTTGGTCATCGTGTCGCCGTAGTCGTTGACTACCTCGATCGAGCAGATGCGCATCATCTCGTCCCAGCCGCCGAGGGCCTTGAATCCGAGCACGAGGATAATCAGCGAGCCGAGAAGGAGGATAGGTGTCTGGAGCACGGAGGTATAGAGCACGGATTTCATACCCCCCACGATGGTGTAGAGGGCCGTGATGATCACCAGGCCGATGGCGGCCACCCAGAAGAAGTCGATGCCCCAGATGGTGTCGATGCCGAACACCTGCTGGAAGACAAGACCGCCGGCGTAGACCGTCACGGCTACCTTGGTCAGCACGTAGCTGATCAGTGATATCAGCGAGAGGATTGTTCGCGACGCCGAGTTGTAGCGGCGCTCGAGAAACTCAGGCATGGTGTAGACCATCGAGCGGGTGTAGAACGGCACGAACACCCAGCCCAGGATAAGGATCATCCAGCCCTGTATCTCCCAGTGGGCCATGGCCATGCCGCTTGAGGCCCCGGCTCCGGCGAGGCCGATAAGATGCTCCGAACCGATGTTGGAGGCGAAGAGCGACGCGCCGATGGCGATCCATCCCGCGTCCTTGCCGCCGAGGAAGTAGTCGGCGGCATTGTTCTGTTTCTGTCGCATCACCCAATAGATGATGCCTATGAGCGCGAAGAAAAACAACGCGATCACAATCCAGTCTAATGTCTGCATTCTGAGGTTGGTTTTAAGTATTTGGAATCGTTATTTCAGCTCTCTTGCGGTGGAGAATCTGTAGATGCAGCGGCTGGTGTAGGTGTCTCCCGGATTGAGCGTGACGCTCGGCCACTGCGGCTTGTTGGGGCTGTCGGGATAGTGCTGCGTCTCCAGGCAGAGGCCCACGCGCTGGTTCATCACCACGCCCCCCTTGCCTTTCTGGGTGCCGTCGAGGAAGTTGCCCGTATAGAGCTGCACTCCCGGCTCATTGGTGTAGACATCCAGGCGTATTCCTGTCTCAGGACAGAAGAGCGTCGCCGCTATCTTCTCCACGTCCCCCTTGGTGTCGAGCACATAATTATGGTCATAGCCGTTGGCGAATTTTATCTGTTCGAAACCGGTCTTGTCGATATCCTGGCCCACAGGCTTGGGTGTGCGGAAATCCATAGGGGTCTCGCTAACCTCCACGATTTCGCCGGTGGTCATGAAAGTGGAGTCAACCGGGGTGAAGGCGGAGGCGTAGACCTGCAGGATCTGGTCGGTGACGGGTTTTGTGGCGTCGCCTGACAGGTTGAAATAGCTGTGGTTGGTGAGGTTGATGACGGTAGGCTTGTCGGTGGTAGCCTCGTAGGCGATGTCGAGGGCATTGTCGGAAGTAAAGGTATATGTCACCTTGGCCACCACGTGTCCCGGGAACTTGTTGTCGCCGTCCGGGGAGTCAATGGTCAGCACGAGCGTGCTGTCGTTGGGCTGCTGTGCCTTGTAGACCCTGTATTGCCAGCCGAGGTCGCCCATCTCTCCGCCCCCATGCAGGCAATGGCCGAAGTTGTTCTGAGGAAGCTGCACCGTGTCTCCGTTGAGCACGAAACGGCCCTGGTTGATGCGGTTGGCGTAGCGTCCCACCGATGACCCGAAGTCGCTCAGGTTGGTCTCGGGGAAACATGCCTGGATACTGTCGAAGCCAAGCACCACATCCCGCAGCTTGCCGTTGCGGTCTGGCACCATCACCGACACCACGCGTCCGCCGAAGTTGGTGATGCACACCTCGCTCCCCTTGTCGTTGCTCAACGTATAGAGCGCGGTGGAGTCTCCTCTGTACACCGCCTGGAATTTATCCGGGTCAAGTCCTGACTTGGTGAGTCGTCCCTCCTGATGCGGGAAACAGGCCGCCAGCGTACCGATCGCCGTCATAACGGCCGCAGCTTTCAAAATCTTCATTTTTTGAGTTTTTTGGTTAGTATTGGATTTTGGGTGTAAAATTAACACTCATTTTCATCCGCCGCAACTATTTTTATATGTTATAAAACATATTTTCCCATTTTTCGCTTTTATTTTCCTTTTTTCCATCATTTCCCTCCCCCTCATAGAATATCAGCCCCCATAACAGCGTTCTCATTTTGCCAGTCTCGGCTCCGCCAGCCGCAGCTCCGCTGCGAAACAGGACAGCTCCGCGCCTCTCCCTCCACCGCAATCCGGCCTCCCCCGCGCCTCTCCCTCCTCCGCAATCCGGCCTCCCCCGCGCCTCTCCCTCCCCCTCGAGCCTGCCCGCTCGCGAAGCTGTTCTGTTCCAGAGCAGCGCTCTGGCCTGCCCAAGCCTGCCCCGAGCAGCGCTCTGGCCTTCATTATAATTCCCGCCCCGTGAACGCTACTCTCGATTTCATCAACGACCGTTTCCGCCGATTCAACGCCCTCTGCTTCGGGGGCGTCCTTCCGGCAATCCCCCTGCGCATATCCAACGCACGCGCCTGCTTCGGCACATTCCGCCATCCCATCCGCCGCGACCCGCGACATCCCCTCGGTGGAGAATGTTCCATAACTATCAGCGGCCGCCTCGACCTGGAGGAGAATGACATCGAGGATATCCTTATCCACGAGATGATCCATTTCTACATCTGGCATACCCGCCTGCGCGATTCCTCAGCCCACGGCTCCGTATTCCGGCAAATCATGAACGATATCAACGCCCGCCACGGACGGGCCATATCCATCAGCCGCCGCACATCCGCCGCTGAAAGAGACACCGACTCCCATCTGAAGCATCATTATATCTGTCTTACCCGCTGGAAAGACGGCAGGACGCTGATCACCCTCTGTGCCAGACCCCGGATATTCGAGATAAACGACGCGTTCCGCCGCGCCCCGATGATCGAGGCCGTGGAATGGTACTGGTCGACCGATCCTTTCTTCAACCGCTTCCCCGTGTCGCGCACCCCCAAGGCATACGGCATATCCCCCGGAGAGCTCTCGCAGCATCTCGCCTCAGCCGTAAGGTGCGAATGCTCAGCAACCCGTTTCTCACCCTGCCGCGCCACGCGCTGACCGGAAAGACAAGACAAAGACGCCGCGCAATGCCCCCAGCATCACGCGGCGTCCATTTGTCTCCTTGGATTTATTCTCAGCTATACATAGCCACGATGGCCTCGCAAAGCTCCTGCTTGCCGGAGGTCTGCGAGGGCTCACCCTTTTCACGGGCATAGGCCACAACCTCCTCAAGAGTCATCTCCCCGTTCTCGAATTTCCTGCCGGCACCCTTGTCGTAAGACTCGTAGCGCCTTGCGAGCATCTCTGCCAGGCGTCCGTCTTCCACGATTGCGGCCGCGCTCTCCAGTGCCCGCGCCATTGCGTCCATTCCGGCTATGTGTGCGATGAAGATATCCTCCAGATCGGTGGAGTTGCGGCGCGTCTTGGCGTCGAAGTTGGTACCTCCGTTGCCCAGGCCGCCGTTGCGGATAATCTGGAGCATCGCCTGTGTCAGCTCATAGTTGTCGATGGGGAACTGGTCGGT
>DKYZ01000104.1 GCA_002493515.1 Porphyromonadaceae bacterium UBA7087
ACACTCAGTGAAACACTACCTATCGTCCGGCCGGTAGCTGTGGCTTCCGGCCCCCGTAGGGGGATAGCTGTGGTATTTCATTATCTGCGCCATGGCCGTGGCCGCACAGCCAGTGGCTGACCGCTGTGTGCCGTAGTAGACTGGACACAACATATTGTAAGGGTCGTTCTGGTCCCATGCTATCTCTCCCAGCAGGGGAGCAACCGGAATGATATCCCATAGGGTGGATTCCCTGAACATGTCGTTGTCATGGATGTTGTCCAATATCTCTTTCAAGGCGTCTGGTATATGTGTGATGTCGAAAGCTCCGGTGTGGCTGTAGCCGATGGTCTCGCCGTCTGCTGCCACAATGGCGTAGCCGCCTCCATGTCGGTTGAAAGCGCATATGGCGCCATCGGATGATTCCCAGGAGACTTCAAGTCTTTCCGGAGATGCATTCAGCGCTTTGGCTGCTGCTATGGCGGATGTCGGTCTTGGTGCTCCGTAAGACAGTGGAGTCATTAGTCCGGAGACAATGAGGAGTGCAATGGTGTGACGATGTTTCATTCGGTAGGTTTTTAGTTGAACATATTATCACGCAGGCTGAGGGCTTGTCGTGGTTCGCAAAGTTATGGAATATGATAATTGCCGCAAAGAAAAATCCGTCCAGATTTATATCGTTTCATGAATCGATATAAATATTATGGATAAATAGCTGATTCCTAATAATATACCAGGATGTCAATCAAAGGCTTCCCTTAGACATTTTCTGGAATGCGGAAGGGGTCATTCCGGTCAGTTTCTTGAATGCTATGTTGAAATTGGCCACCGACCGGAAGCCTACGCTCTCGCCGATGCTCTGTATGGTGAGTCCCTTGTATTCCGGATCCACGGCAAGTCTTCTTCTTGCCTCGTTTATACGGAACCGGTTCAGATAAGTCCTGAAGTTTTCACCGGTCGTATCATTGATTGCCTGTGATAGATACTTGGTGTTGCTTCCAGACAATGATGCGAGGGTATTGATTGAGAAATCAGGGTTGCAATAATTTTTTGGGTCGGAGCAGATATCCTTCACTACCGACATAAGGGAGTCCCATTCTTTGTTTTCATGACTGGCTGTTGTTTTTTGTTCTGTCTCAGGATTTGTGCTTTCCGTGGATTTAGGATGATTCTCGGCTTCCTCGATCATGGCCAGTTCCTTGTTGCGGTCGAAAAGGGCCCTTTTGTCCCCCTTTATCCTGCGCATGACGAATACCCCGCAGATTGCCAGTATGACCAGGGCCGTCAATGCGATTAGGGCGATCTGGTGTAGAGACAGGGTAAGCTTGAGGTCTGCGATCTGTTCTGCCGCCACTGCCTCGCGCTTGCTGTTTACCCGGGATGTCGTAGTGATGAACCTGTCGATTTTCACTGCGGAATCCATTGTCTCCATATACCGGTTGCTGTAGTAGAGGGCTCTCTCCCGGTCACCCCTCTTGATATAATATCGCATATACCTCCTCTGGCAGTCGGCGATTATGATGGGGTTCCTTACATTTGCGGATGTGACCTCATACTGGTTGAGATACTTCAGCATTGAGTCCGGAGTATCGGTCTCGTCATAATATTCGGCAAGTTCGCTCAAAGGAGTGTTGCAGTAGCCTACCATTCCCGCGGAGTCTGCAATGTGCAGGGCGCGCCTGAACAGAGGAATTGCCTTTGCGTGGTCGTCAAAACGTTTAAGATAGAATGCTCTGCTTATTATGCTGTGGTAATCTTTTAGTTTTGAGACCTTCGGTTCAAGACTCTTTATCATTTCTGAATATCGCAGCGTTTCGTCCGCGTTGCCATACATGCAGTTGGATATCGACAGCCTTATGGCAAATTTAAGCCTGGTTTCCCTGCTATGTGTCAGTTTCAGTCCTTTCTTGTAATAATTTATGCATCCTTCATAGTCGGAGTAAGTGAAATGTATGTTGCCGGCGAGAAGATATGCCTGCGCAAGCTTTTCTTCAGAGACTGTTCCTTTGGATCCCTCGGCCATCTCTATTACATGATATATGTCATTGAGTGCGTCCGGGATATTATTGTGTTTCATCTTGAAATGATACTCTCTGAACAGAGAGTCCACTGTTGCTCCGGTTCCCTCTGTCTGACGGCCGTCAGACAGAGGGAAATATATTAGAACAAGAATGACGGTCAGGATTAAATTCTTCATCAGGCTTTTGAAAGATTTTCATGTCACAGGCTGTCAGTTTTCCGTCCAGATGTAGAGGCGGTCGGAGAGGCGTACCTTGGCAGGGACTGCTACCGAGAAGAGGTCGCCCTTTTTCACTTTTTCCACCGGCCCCGAGTCGAGGCGCATCTCGCCGGCCTTGAATATCAGGGCTCCTGTGGTAGGCCCGATCACGATTATCTCGTCGCCTGTGCGGATCTCGCCGGCCTCCATGCGGAACTCGGCGACTCCGAGCTTCTGGAAATAGCGGGTGGCCTTGGCCACATAACGCTTTGTGCGCGTGGCCGAGGAACCGTATTTGGCGCTCCATTCCCCGAGCCGCTGCCCGAGATAGTAGCCGTCCCAGAATCCACGGTTGAATATCTTCCTGAGCCGGCATTCCCATTCCTCTATCCTCTCTTCGGAATAGGAGCCGTCGCATATGGCCTCAAGAGCCTGGGAATAGCATTCCACAGTCTCGCGTACATATTCCGGGCCGCGAGCCCTCCCCTCAATCTTGAACACACGCACTCCGGCGTCGACCATCTTGTTGAGGAAATGGATGGTCTTGAGGTCTTTGGGCGACATCAGGAACTGGTTCTCGACGTTTATCTCCTCGCCGGTGTCGGCGTCGCGCAGAGTGTATGCCCGGCGGCATATCTGGTTGCACGCTCCACGGTTGGCGCTGGAGTTCATCTCGTGCAGGCTCATGTAGCATTTTCCGCTCACAGCCATGCAGAGGGCTCCGTGGCAGAACATCTCCAGCCTGACGCGCTCCCCGTGCGGGCCGCGTATGTCGTCACGTTCTATAGCCTCGTATATCTCCCTCACCTGGTCGAGGTTCAGCTCGCGTGCGAGCACCATTACGTCGGCCCACTGCGAGTAGAACCTCACGGCCTCGGTGTTGGTGATATTGACCTGCGTGGAGATATGCACCTCCACCCCGATCTGGCGGGCATAGGCGATTGCCGCGATGTCGGATGCGATTATGGCGGTAATGCCGGCCTCTTTCGCGCGGTCGATGATGTGTCGCATGAGCTCCATGTCGGAGTCATATATCACGGTGTTGACCGTCAGGTATGTCTTCACGCCGCGGGATGTGCATGTGGCGGCGATCTGCGCCATGTCGTCGGCAGTGAAATTGGCGCTCGAGCGGGAGCGCATGTTGAGCCCCTCGATGCCGAAATATATCGCGTCGGTGCCGGCGTCGAGGGCTGCGGCGAGCGACTCGCGGCTCCCGACGGGAGCCATTATCTCAAAGTCTTTTCTGTTCATTTCTTCTGGGCAAGATAAAAGGTTACGGCTCCGAAAGTGAGCGAGCGCCAGCGGCAGCGGCGCAGTCCGGCCTGCTGCATGAGCAGAGCCATGTCGCGGCGCTGCGGGGCGGCGGCGATGCTTTCCGGAAGGTAGGTGTAGGCGCGCGGGTCGCGGCTCACCATGCGTCCGGCCAGGGGGATGAGGGTCCGTGAATAGAAACGGTAAGCGGCGTGTGTCAGCTTGTTCTCAGGCTCGGAAAGCTCGATTACACAGAGTATGCCTCCCGGACGGAGCACGCGCTCCATCTCGCGGTATCCCTGGAGCAGATGCTCGAAATTGCGCACTCCGTATGCCACCGTTATGAGGTCGAAAGTATCATCCTTGAAGCGCAGCGCCAGGCAGTCGCCCGTTTCGAATGTCAGCATCGCCTTGTCGTGGAGGGGCAGCGCGTCGGCCTTCCTGCGGGCCACGTCGAGCATTCCCTCCGAGAGGTCGGCACCCGTTATGGATGCCTTCGGCCAGCGGCGGTGAAGCTCGAAAGCCACGTCGCCAGTGCCTGTGGCCACGTCGAGAATCCTTTCAGGCGTTATCCTGTTTTCTGCAAGTGCCTCCGCGACGGCGTCAAGGGCCGTGTCGCGCCAGCGGCGGTGAAGCCCCAGTGTCATCGCCGTGTTCATGAAGTCATAGGCGGGCGCGATGGAGTCGAACATCCGCTCCACTTGCTTCCCTTTCTCTCCCCCCTCGCGGTAGGGCTCCACATTCTCTACTTTCACGCCTCTGCAGTTTTCTCTTTAAGGTTCTTCTTGTATGAGCGGCGGCGGCGGTGCTGGCGGGTCTCGAAATAGTCCCACTGGCTCTGCACCTTCTCGTTGGTCTCCATCTCCGGGTTTGACTCGGCGAGCCTGAAACCGCGCTTCTGGTAATAGGGGATGAGATCCTGGAACAGCAGGGCGTTGACGCCCTTGTTCTGGAAATCCTTCTTTACCGCCACGAGCAGCAGGTCAACCCGGTCGTTCTTCCCTTTGAGCCCCTTCAGCAGATGGTACCATCCGAAGGGGAAGAGCTTTCCACGTGACTTCTGCAGGGCCTTGCTCATCGAGGGCATCGATATGCCCACTCCCACGAGCTGGTCGTCCTTGTCGACCACCAGCGTCACCAGGTCAAGGTCAAGAAGCCCGAGATATATGTTGATGTAATAGTCAATCTGGCGGTCGGTAAGATGCGAATACTGGTAGAGGCCGTCGTAGGCGTCGTTGACAAGATGGAACAGGGCGCGTCCGTATTCCTTCTTGATTCTTGAGCGGCTCGTATATTTCAGCACCTTCAGGCCGAACTTCTTCTTCACGATCTCCGCTATGCGGTCGTATTTGTCGGGAATATGGTCAGGCACTGTCATCTGGAACTCCAGCCAGTCGGAATCCTTCTCATATCCCAGACGCTCGAAATGGTCGGAATAATAGGGATAATTGTAGATTGTGGCCATCGTTGACAGCTCCTCGAACCCCTCCACCAGGGTGCCCTCATGGTCGAGGTCGGTGAATCCGAGCGGACCGATGAGACGTGTCATCCCTTTTTCGGCCGCCCATTTCTCCACGGTCTCCATCAGGGCCTTCGACACCTCGGGGTCATCCACGAAATCCACGAACCCGAAGCGGGCATCCTTTGTGCCGTGACGCTCGTTGACCTGACGGTTGATGATGCCTGCTATACGGCCTACGGGCACTCCGTCGCGGTAAGCCATATAGTAGGCCGCGTCGCAGAAGTCGAACGCCGGGTTGATATCCGGCGATAGAGTGTTGACGTCGTCGCTGACCAGGGGCGGAACGTAATATGCGTTGCCACTGTAAAGGTCTATCTGATATTGCGTGAACCGCCTGAGGTTCGATTTCGTCGGTTCGATTTTCTTTATCTCGATCATTTGCTCATCGGAGAGGGGTTGGTGGATATTGAGGGATTTTATGTCTCGGGGGCCGTCTCAGTGTCTTTCAGAACGCCAGCCAGATAAGCAGGGCTGTCATGAAGAAGATGAAGACGCACAGGAAGATGTAGATCTGCGCGGAGCTCCGTTTCTCCATGGCCAGCTGTACGTCGGCCACGGTATTGTAGGGACCATCCGGCTCGCTGCATTTCCTCGCGATCTTGCGCAGACGCGGAAGATTGGCCGGCAGGTTGTCGAGCACCTCATTCAGGATCTTGCCATAGCTCTCGATGTCGGCCCGCGTGTCTTTCACCGAAAGGCTGTCGGCTGTTGCGTAGCCTACGTCTATCAGCTTGAGGTTCTCGGTGTATTCGGTGAATATGATGCTGTCGGTGGTGATGGGACGGTGTACGATATGGTTCTCCTCGATATACTCCATAGCGTCCAGGAGCTGCGTCTGCAGTCTGTCCACAATCTTGGGCGTGAGGCGTTTCTCATCGATGAGACGGCGCAGGCTGTAGCCGTAGACGTCGTCGGTGATGATTGACAGGCCTACGCCGGGCACGATGTCCAGGTCGTTGACCATCACTACGTTGGGATGGGCCAGGTTGTAGCGCGTGTCAAACTCCTTCTCGAGCATCTCGCGGCATTCGGGGTCGTCGGCATATTCCCTCTTGAGGGCCTTGAGCATCACCCACTTGCCATGCTTCCTGACCGTATAGACGTCATAATATTCCTCCTGCCATTCCGGCAGCAGCGTCAGATCGCTCCATTTTCCCGTCGGGTCGTCAATGGGTATCTTCTTCTCCTCTTTGCTTACGTATGCCACTGTATATGGTTTAGGATCCGGTCTCTCCGGCGCTCCCCCGCAGGAGCGCGCCGGAGTCGCGGATATTGTTTAGTCGATGATATCGAATCCTGTGTATTTGCGCAGGCATTCCGGGATTACTATTCCCTGGGGTGTCTGGTTGTTCTCAAGCAGGGCGGCCACGATGCGCGGCAGAGCCAGGGCGGAGCCGTTGAGCGTGTGGCAGAGCTTGATCTTCTTGTCGGCGTCGCGGTAGCGGCATTTCAGGCGGTTGGCCTGATACGTCTCGAAGTTGGACACCGAGGAAACCTCCAGCCAGCGTTTCTGCGCGCCTGACCAGACCTCGAAGTCGAACGTTATGGCCGATGTGAACGACATGTCGCCTCCGCAAAGGCGGAGTATGTGCCAGGGCAGCCCGAGTTTCTCAAGCAGACCCTGCACGTGGTCTTTCATCTCCTCCACGGCGGCGTAGGAGTCTTCCGGCTTCTCTATGCGCACGATCTCCACCTTGTCAAACTGGTGGAGGCGGTTGAGGCCCCTGACGTCCTTGCCGTAGCTTCCGGCCTCGCGGCGCCAGCAGGGGGAGTAGGCGCAGTTTTTCTTCGGCAGCTCGGCGCCGGGGATGATCACGTCGCGGTAGATGTTTGTGACGGGCACCTCGGCCGTGGGTATGAGGTAGAGGTCGTCAAGGTTCACGTGATACATCTGTCCCTCCTTGTCGGGAAGCTGGCCTGTGCCGTAGCCAGAGGCCGCGTTCACAACGAACGGCGGCTCCACCTCTACGTAGCCCGCTTTCCAGGCCTCGTCGAGGAAGAACTGTATCAGCGCGCGCTGAAGGCGAGCGCCCTTGCCGAGATATACGGGGAATCCGGCGCCGGTTATCTTGACGCCGAGCTCAAAGTCGATGATGCCGTATTTCTTGGCGAGATCCCAGTGGGGGAGCGCGTCGGCGGGGAGGTCGGGCATCGGGCCGCCTGTCTTCTCGACAACATTGTCGGCGGCCGATTTGCCGGCGGGAACGCCCTCGTAGGGGACATTCGGAACCGACAGCAGAATTTCCGTTATGCCGCCGGCGGCCTTGTCGAGGCGCTCGGCTATGGCTCGCTGGCGCGACTTTATTTCAGCCACCTCGGCCTTGGCCTGTTCGGCCTCGGCCTTGTTGCCGGCTTTCATGAGGGCACCTATCGAGGCCGACAGCTTGTTGAGCGAAGAGGCGAGGTTGTCGTTTTCGAGCTGAAGGGCGCGGCGCTCGTTGTCGAGAGCCACAACTTTTTCGATGGCTTCGCGGCCGTCGAAGTTTTTAACGGCCAGGCGCTCGATTATTTTCGCGGGGTCGGCCTTGATCTGTTGAAGAGTAAGCATTTTCTGATTGTTAGCTTAAAAGTTGACGTGTCATTGCCGATATGCGGCTTCCGTCGGCCTGGCCGGCGAGGCGTTTTGTGGCTACGCCCATAACCTTTCCCATCTCGCGCGGCGAGGTGGCGCCTGTCTCGGCTATGATGGCGCGCAGGGCTTCGGCGAGGTCATCGTCGCTGAGCTGGCGCGGCAGGTAAGTCTCGATAATCTCAGCTTCGGCGATTTCGCCGTCGCGCAGTTCGGGGCGGTTCTGCTCGTCGTAGATCTGAGCGGTCTCGCGGCGCTGCTTGGCCATCTTGGTCAGTATTTTAATGGCCTGCTCGTCAGAGAGGTTGCCGTCGCTTCCCTTGGCCGTTCTGGCTTCGAGAAATTCTTTCTTGATACCGCGGAGGGTTTCGAGGCGCACTTTGTCGCGGGCGAGCATGGCCTCCTTTATCTGGGCTGAGATTGTGTCGAAGAGATTCATAGTCGTAAATTTGTGCAAAGGTAGCGAAAAAACCGCTAACGCGCAACTCCGCGGCCGCCTTGTGCCTTATGGCGAAGTCAACTGGCGGATG
>DKYZ01000137.1 GCA_002493515.1 Porphyromonadaceae bacterium UBA7087
GTTAAATTTTACCGAACCATTGTATTAGGATAAATCGTACATGGCATTTCAATTTGTGGCTCTCCAAACCCCTTTATATTTTGAATTGTAATTTGTTCAATCCAATAGTTCGTTAAATTTTTGAAATACCTTTTATCGGAGATTCTGAATCGTTTTTTTCAAGCTTTCGCGTTGTAAAGGAGACGTGCCGTATTCTATTTGTGCTATTATACCGTTTTTGTCTACCACAATTGTCATGGGATAGCCGTTATTGCCAATATAATTCTTGAACTGCTTGTCTCTGACAAGATGTATCCAATTGAAACCGATCTTTTCAAGGACAGGACGAGCCGTCTCCGGCTTTTCGTAGGTGGCCGAGAAAAACATCACGTCCGGCATCTCGTTTTTCCATTGTGAAAGCTCCGGCATTTCAGCACGGCATGGCTCACAACCCGTAAACCAACAGTTGAGAACCATGACTTTACCCTCCACATCCTCGCTTCTCCATTCCTTACCGTCAATATCATAGGCAACGAAGCGGGGGAACTTATCTCCCGTTTTTAAAAGCTCCTCTGTTGCAACATAAGATTGTTTCATTCGACCTAATCTCTCCTGATACATTTCAAGGAGTACGTCGGCTTCAGGAATCTCCTCCTCGGAGACGGCAAATTTCTTTGCAGCCTCTGACAAGGGTTCTTTTACCGACATGCCATACGCCTGGGTGCCATTGGCTGTCTTAATCGACATCACACCATCCGTCAGACTGAAGTCTACTGGAACTTCCCTAAAGAAAAGTCCCTCTATTATATAAATTGCCTCCGTTGCCTTGGCATTCTGCGCATAAGATGCCATCGCCACTAAACAGAACGCAATTGCAAACAGATATTTTTTCAATTCGATTTTTTCCATACTGCAAAATTACCCAAAAACATCATATAAGCAAATTTAACCGGTCAGTCCTCGTTGTTTTCCGACAACTGTCCCAGTGACGATTCTATCTCCTCGATAGATGGCAGGGAACTTTTTATCTCTGTGGGTATAAGTTTGGACAGTTCATATTGAGATATGCCAAGAGGAAGATTGTATGCTTCTAATGAATACTGGGCCTCGATGTTGTCTTTGTCCTTGCAAATCAACAGTCCGATAGTCGGGTTATCCATATCGGTTTTGAGTTGGTGATTTACGGCCGTAACGTACAGTCCCAACTGCCCGAGATAGGATACCTCGAATGAACCTGTTTTAAGCTCCACACAGCAATAGGCGTGTATGCGCGTATTGTAAAAAAGAAGGTCTATGAATATTTCTTTCGAGCCAACCTGTAAGCGATGTTGCCTGCCCATAAAAGCAAAACCGGTGCCGAGCTCCACCAGGAATTTGGTGACATTGGACACAAGAGCGTCTTCGAGCTTTCGCTCATTGTAATCTTCGGTCATTTCAAAGAAGTTGAAGACATAAGGATCCTTAGTCACCTGCTGGGCTAGATCGCTTTGTAAAGCCGGAAGTGTTTTGTTGAAGTTCGTGATGGCTTTCGCCTGACGCTCGTATAAATCAGTGCTCAGAAAATTCAGCAACATATCACGTCCCCACCCATTTTCAATGACTTTGCGGACAAAGAACAATGCCTTTTCGGCGTCTCCTTTACATTTGTCTATGATGCGCTGCTGATGAAACCATGGTATGGAGCATATTTCAGTGAGTAAACCGTCTACATCCCGTAGATGATTATGCTTTTCAAAATCGTCTACGCCCCGTAGACGATTTCCAATCAACTGGGAATAAAGCTGATAAAAATAATACATGTATTTGAGGTTGGTCTCTGAAAAGCCTTTTTCTCCAGGCATCTCAGACCTCAAATCACGGCTCAACGTCTTATAGAATCCCGACCCATAAGTGTTGGCATACTGTTTGTCGGCTATGTCACGTCCTAAGCTCCAATAGTATTCCAACAATGTTCGGTTGGCATCTATGGAGGCTTTAAGACGAGCTGACATATACCGTTGTTTGAGTTCCTTAACCCAATTACGGTATTCTTTATTCTGAGAAAGTGACCTATCCTGTGTCATAATACAAAGTTACTAAAATTCGGTCAAATCAGCAAAATAAACTGTCAATAGGCGTGCAGAGAGCGGAAGAGGTTGACGCCGAAGTAGGTGGTGGCGACGCTCAGGATTGCCAGGAGCATGTAGACGTGGTAGCGGCGCGGAGCGCGGAGGAAGCTGACGTTGCTGTGGAGAGGGAAGGCGTAGATCAGGAATGTAACCAGCGCGAGGGTTTCCTTCGGGTCCCACGACCAGTAGCGTCCCCAGGATATGTTGGCCCATACCGCACCGGTGATTATACCCATTCCCAGCAGCCATTCCGCCGGATAAAGCGCGGACAGAGACACCCGGCGCATCCGCTCCGCCGACGCAGGTGAGACCAGACCCGCGACAGCCGTAACGAACGTAAGGCCAAGCAACGCGTAGGCCGTCATCACGAGCGACACATGTATGGCAAGCCAGGGGGTGTTGAGCACAGGCATCAGAGGCGTCTCCCCTCCCCTCTCCCCCATCATCCAGGCCATCATGGCGAGCGCACCCGCGAATGTCATTGCGATTCCCCTCAGCAGAAAGCCCTGCCGACTGACGAACATCACAAGAATCTCCAGGATAAGGATTGCGAAAAAGAGAGTCTCATATGTGTTGGAAAGCGGTAAATGGCCCGACAGAATCCACTGCATCAGAAAACAGGCCGCGGAGACAGTTGCCGCCACACAGAGCGCCAGATCAGAGCCACGGCGCAACATCCTGCGGCCCGAGACAGCCAGAAAAGCGAGAGCCGCTCCGGCAAAGAGCATGACTGGAATCAAGACCGTAAAAGACACGGCGCATAGCGACAATATCCTTCCGGCCTCATCCACCGGTGCCCCTGCCGCAAAGACATCCCCCGGAAAGAGAATGAGTATCACCAGCGACAGAGACCGCATCAGAGACCTCCATCTGCCTTGGCGCGAAAGCATCACCCACAGCCCGGAGACCGCGAACATCGCAAATCCGCCATAGACAAGGGCGATACCCCAGGGGTCATGGTTCACCGTGAGAATCGTGGAACCGTCGTAATCATAGCCCGACTGGCAGAATCGATAGCCCTGGATCTCCAGAATCCTGTTCATGGAGACCACGCACGGTCTGCCATCGGCCTTCAGATAAGAGACGTAGTCGCGCGGCATTCCCCCTCCGGGATAATATTCCACCCTGAAGCTGTCAAGCTCCATCACGACAGGAAGCGGAAGAGGCTTACCATCAGCCAACCAGAACTCCGTTACCGCCTCACCCGGCCAGAGCCTCACCGCTCCCCTCTCCTGCAGAATCCAGGTGCACAACGCTCCCGCCATGATTACCACGAACGAAAGATGCAGCGTCAGGACAGCCGGATTCCTCCATAGCCTTCCCCAGATTCCCCTCATGCCTTCTTCATGGCCATGCATTCCATCTCCACAAGCCATCCCGGACGACAGACCGGAGCCAGGAGAATCAGGAAAGGAATGCCACCGAACCGCTCCTCAAACATATCGCTTACCATTTCATAATCGGCCGGGTCGCGCAGATAGACGAGCATCTGCCCCACATCATCCCAATCGAAGGAGGCTGCCTCGAGAAGCGCTCCGACGTTCTCAATCATCCTCAGGGTCTGCCGCATTATGTCGCCGGGCCACACGATGTTCCCCTTGTTGTCGATGCTCGCTGTCCCCGAGACGAAAAGATGCCGGCGGTCGTCATAATCCACACTCGTGGCCCTCTCGAACGCCACGCCGTATTCATACGTCGGGTTAAGATGGCTCGGGGCGCTGATATGCCGCATGCGACCCTCCTCAAGACCCAGAATGGAATAAGAGTCGAAAGCCACGGCAACGGCAGGGTCAGCCTGCCGCCCCCCTATGCCGGTGCTGGCGATGAATCTTGTGGCCGGAGTCAGACCCAGGGTTTGGAAAGCATCGTTGCGACCTTTGACCACTTCGGCATAGTCCAGGTCAACATTACGCACGAAAAGCCAGGTCCGCACGCAGTTCCCCAGCAGACTTCCACCCCTGCGGAAAAGTGCCCGATCAGTATCAGACAGCATTGATGCCATCGCCTCGCGGGGACCGAGCCCAGGCCTGATGATTCCGGTCTCGAAGAGATGCATATGTCCGAACGCCTCCACGGAATATATGCCGTCGGCGTCACGCGCCACGACCACGTCCTGCACCATCCATACCCACAAGGCGACCTTGGTGAGGTCCAGCGGAGGCTGCTCCACTACCGACGTGGCACATTCCCCGTCATCGGGCAGCAACGCCTGCTGATTGGCCGAGTCGCTGAGAAACCAGCGGCGGAACACCGGCCGCATATCATACCCGAGCGAGTCTTTCACCTCCTCATATTGCCTCAACACCTCACACAGCTGCCCTTTAAAAGGCAACATGGGGTCATCCACAGTTATTGTGACATGGGCCTCCCGCTTTCCCCCGGTGGCCTCAAAGATTTTTGTCGTTATCATTGTTTGCTTGAATTAATCCGGTTGGCTACATCACCGGGATTGAACGATACAGGAGTCCTCCCGAGATCTGGCACGTTGAACGATTTGAGATTCTCATCATAGAAGGAAGGTGACTTCTGCGGTAGGAGAAAAGGCTTCGACACACTGCCGTCGGCAGCGACATGGGCGAAATATGGCTTCCCGTAGAGGCCGTCGTCACGCTTGCTTGCGAACACGAACCATCTCCCAGTCGACGACCAGCAGTGGTATGTGTCGCTCATCCCGCTGTTTACCGTCCGCAGGCTGTCTATCTTTCCGGTTGTCAGGTCTACCATCTGCAGGTCTGCCTCACGGTGCCATATAGGGAATGTCCCGAAATCGGCCACGGTATACAGAAGCCGTTTGCCGTCGGGCGACACCCGGGGATGGCTGACGCTCCTCTTTCCGGGAATCCCGGCGACTATCGTGTCTGTTCCGGTGCCGAATCTCCCGTGCTCGGGGTCAAAGCCGATGCGGCAGAGGCTGTAATGCACGCTGTCCACATCAAGGGGACGTGCCGGACGGTCGGCCACGCAATAGTAGATGCCTCTTCCGTCAGCCGAGAACGTCGGGAACGTCTCCAGCCGGGCGGAATCCGCGAGAAGCGGAGAACGCAGCACTTCATCCCGCTGCAGGTCATAGACGTAGACATCCGATTTTGTGTCGAACACCTCAAGACGCTTGTCGGGACGTGAATGGAACGCCGGGATTATGACATTGGTGGAGAACACTATGTAACGGCCTGTGGGGTCAAACTGGGCATATACCGACCCCGACACCATATCGGGGGTCTTGAGATTCAGCAGCCGCAGTTTGCCATGGTCGTTGAGCACCATTCCCCCACCCTCGCCTCGCACGTACAGAAACGACAGGTCGCTGTCGCCGGGGGCGTGGGTGTGGCAGTTCATGCACCTGTTGCCTACGGCATTGTAGTCGCAGACCACACGCTCCGAGAAATCCTCCACATTCCTCTCCATTATCTGAAGCCTGGAAAACACCTCATAGTCAGGCTCGATCAGCCTGTATGTGAGATAAGGGTCTATCCTGTCGACCGACACATTCACGTCGAATGGCCTGTATCTCGTCCATTTCCCTCCTTCCAGCGCGGTGACGGTGACGGTAACGGCCTTTCCCCGGGCCTTCTCCATAAGTTTCCTCCATTCCCTGAGATTGAAAATCGCCTCATTACCCTTCCTGTGGGACTTTATCTCATAACCTTCTGAGGAGGCCGTCACGTAAAGCGCCTCGCAACTGTCGCGAAGCATGAAATTGAGGGGAGCGATATTGCATGGCACCGTCACCCCGACATAATCGGGATATATGTCGGGCCGGGCATCCGTCTCGCCCACATTTTCGGGCGAGGGTGTGCATGCCGCAAGCAGACAGACCAGCGGCAGGAGGAGGATATATCTGATTTTAATCATTGCGTTCATTGTCGGTCGAAATAATACCAGTAGGTGTCGCGGAAGGCAGGGTCTCCCCTGCGGTCGCTATATCGGTTGAATGATTCCGTCCCGGGCCCCGGGACGATATACCGGTCCCACTCCTCCTGGGGAGCATCAGTGCCGGCGAGATATATCATCAGCGCCTCCTGATAGAGCTTCTTCAGTCGCGGAGAGCCCTTGCCCATGCAGTAGGTGTCGTAATCCATCTTGAAGGTGTCCATATCCTTCAGCAGCAGGTCAGTGCACAACAGATAGTCGAGCGCGACGGTATTGCCGGGATTCGACTCCAGGAGCTCCAGCAGGATGTTGCGGCAGTTGTCGCCCGTCCGGATATTGTCCTTTGTGTTTGAGTGTGCGCGGCGCCACAATATCTCCTTCTCAACCTCCGGATCCATCTTGCCCGGCGTGTGGTTTCTGCTCCAGTCGGCATAGGCATACGTGCGGTCGAGAATACGCAGGTATTTGAGAGCCGCGAGAGTGTCACCGCTCACAAGGTTGATTTCCGCCAGACGGCGTATCATGCGCACGTTGCGGTTGCGCGGCGAGAAGACATTGCGCATCATCGCCGCCCGTTCGGCATACGTCATGTCGCCGAGTTCGAAATAGAGGTCGTTCATCATATTGATGATCGGAAGCGGGGAGGTATCATCGATGGTGGTGAGCGTTCCGAGGTTCTTGACGCTGTATTTCAGCAGGTTGTCAGGAAGCGAGTCCTGCACCGCGCTCGCCAGATAATAATAGAACGCCGATATGTCGTCGGGGGTGTCGGCATTGAGTGCGATCAGTTTCGCCTTGTCGTAGTCGCCGGCGTGAAACGCGTCTGCAATCGCAAGGCTCTCCTCGGAATCGAAATTCGGCAGCGAAGGCTTTGCCAGCCCGGGATAGAGAATTGCCTTTGAATATGGCAGGGCATATTTGCCACAGAGTGCCGCCGGGGTGACTACGGCAAGAGCCGCCGCGCATACCGCCGGGAGCCAGCTCCACCCTTCCATCCGGCGCATGATGGCCAGCTTTAGCGAGAATGCCATTATAAGGGCTGCTGTAATCAAAGCTCCGAATCCGAAGGCCCAGTATGACAGGACTACAAGAAGGGGCGTCAGGTCAATGGCACGCCCCTTTCCGGTAGGCACCCATATGACAGGCAGTCCCAGGGCCAGTCCTCCCGCCACGCATATGAAGAACGCTAGCGTCGTGGAGGCCGACATAGAGAAGGCCATCATCAGGAGGGTGAATATGGCAGTCAATACCAGAGCGATGACGCGTGGAACCAGACGTTTTGCCGCTACTGAAAAACAGACCGCACATAACAATATGGCATACATAAGTATAACCGCGCCGATAAACGGATCTATGTAGAATTGCGTCAGCCAGTCGCCCGCAAGGCATCCGAGCCACGCGGGCTTGCTGAAATATGTCGCTACCCAGCTGGATGTGTTCAGGAAGATCTGGTTCTGTTCCTGCCACAGCAGATGAGACGGATATTTCAAGATATAGAAGACAGCGAAGAAGACGCAGCCCCAGATCAGGAGAAAGAAGAATAAGCTTATATCCTTACGTCTCATATCGGTAATAACTCATCTTACATTGGTTGCCGTCCGTTCGTCGGAGAGAATCGCGTCCACCGCCTCGCGGCTGTCGAAATCCACCCTGCTATTGGTGAAGTCGGGCGTGTTGAATGAATATAGCGACTGCCCGTAATATTCCAGCGGGTTCTCCTGCGGAAGCAGGAATGGCTTTGTGAACCTGCCGTTGTCGCCCATGGCCGCTATGTAGAGATGGGAGTAAAGCCCGTCATGGCGGCGTGAGGTGAACACCAGCCAGCGGCTGTTGTCGCTCCAGTTGTGGAAGCTGTCGGCATCGTCGCTGTTGATTTCCTCGGCCGGACGCGCCTCGCCCGTGGCCAGGTCGAGCAGCCATTGGTCGGACTCCTTGTGCCAGATGCTGAAATAGCCGTAGTCGCAGAGTGTGAATATTACATATCTGCCGTCGTAGGAGGGGCGGGGCCAGGTCACGCTCTTGCCCATGGCCACGGCATTGAAGAGGGTGTCTACATGTGAGCCGAAACGTCCGGAAGACGCATCGAACGCGATGCGGCAGAGATTGTATTTCTCGTCCTTGTGTTTCAGGGGATATTCCTGTTGCAGGCAGGTGGTGAAATAGAGCCATTTCCCGTCCGGGGAGAATGACGGGGCGTTCTCCGACCAGGCCTTCGTGCTCAGCAGGGAGTCGAGAAGAATCTCGTTCTTCTCGGTGTCGTATACGAGCACGTCTGACGACAGGTCGAACACCTCAAGACGCTTCTTTCCGGAGACATGGAACCCCTGCCGGGTCTGGTTTGTAGAAAATGCGCAGTATCTTCCCCCGGGATGCCAGTAGGGATAGACCATCGAGCCGCCGAGCGTGTCGTTGTTGGCCTGCAGCCAGGTGCATTTGCCGTTCCTGCTCACCATCGTGGCGCCGTGCTTTCCTCTGACGTGAAACACGAAATCCTTGGGATCCGTCCGGTTAGAGGTGTGGCAGTTGTAACACTGGCCGTCGGTCATGGTGTTCTCTATTATCGGGAACTCGTCGAAACTTCCGAGGTCTCTCTGGTAGATTCCCATCTTGCTGTATACCTCATAGCCCGGGGCAATGCGTCGGTAAGTGAGTCCCCATTCTCCGAGCGGCTGCGGGCTTACATTGATGAAAAAATCATCGTATTCCACCCACTCGCCGTCTCTCTTCGCGCGGACGGTCACGGTAAGCCGTTTGCCACGGTTTCCCTCCGTCAGCTCGTGCCATTCGTCGATGTCGAAGTCGGCATAATCCCCGTTGGTGTGGATTTCGTTGCCGTCGGCTCCCTTTACAGTGACGTCCACACGCTCCGCCTTCCCCTTGTCGCCGACTACGGCAAAGTTCAGTGGCGCGATTTCAGCCGGTATGGTCACTCCGGTGTAATCCGGGAATATCGGTGGCAGCGACGCCACTTTCCTGACGTTTTCCGGCCGGTTGCCGCAGGCCGTAAGCGTCAGTATCATCAGGAGATATAATATCTTGTGTTTCATTTCGGTCGTTTTCAAGAGTCAGGTTTATATGATATGGTCATGGATTTTATTCTTCCGACAGCAGATAATGGTATAGAGTCCGCCGGTAAGGCTCTATCCGGGCCGGATCCTTGCTTGTCCAGGCCTGTGCGAAGCCCCGCAGCGACTCCTCCACCATCGCGGGCACGGCGCCCCGTGGTATCGGCTGCCCGCTTCTCATCGAGATGAAAGCCAGCGCCTGCTGCGCCAGCAGAGGGTTGTAGCCCGGCTGCGCCTCGGCCACCACTCCCATGTATTGGGCGAACTTATCCAGGTCTCGCTGCAGCAGTGGATACACGATCAGATACTGCTTGGCGAGATTGTTGCCGGAGTCTTTTATGAAAAGCTGTCCAAGGGTCTTGTCAAGCTCCCCCTCGCTGAAAAGATACTTTTCGTCAATCATTCTTTTCCTGAGCGTGCCGTAGAGCGGATGGTTTTCCACTCCATCCGGCTCCCTTATGAGCGCGAGATTGCGCTGTGCCCATTTCTTATAGAACATCGTGTTCTCAAGCAGCCTCAGGTATTTTTCCGCCAGGGTGTATTCGCCGCGTATGATGGCTGTCTCGGCCAGGCGTCTGACGGCACGCACGCTTTTGTTGCAGTTGGGAATCGCCTCCATTCCCTCGAAATAGAAACGCTGCGCGCTGTTGATCATTCCGAGCTGGAAAAAGATCTCGCCGGTGGTCCACGACGACAGTGTCTCCTTCACAAAAGGTGGAATCAGCCCCTCCGCGCTGTGCTGGAAATAATCGAAGGCGCGGGAGTCGAGCTGTCCCGTCATTCCGAGGGCGAGGTTGGTGGCGCTGACGCTGAGGGGGAGGTCCGGCTCATTCTTGTCGGAATATCTCAGTATGCCGTCCCAGTCGTTGGCCCTCACCATATAGTCGTAGTCTATAAGCCGGTATGTCAAACAGTCATACGACTTCGGATATAGGATCACCAAGGCTATGACCTCTGCGGCAAGCAGCGACGGCAGAGTCACCTTGAGCGGCAGACGGGCGAGATATGCAGCGGCTGCAGGGACGCCAACGCAAAGCGCCTCCGTTATCACCTGCCAGGCGTCAAGGCTGTCAGGATGCATGACATAGCCAATTCCTATAAGCTGGTAACTGAGGGGAAATGGCAACAGAAGCGACCATATGTAGACATTTAGCGCAAGCCACGCCACGGCCACAAGAGCATATACGACCTTCCATACCGAAGAAACCTCTTTCTCACGGCATATGTCGGCCACGGCAAGAAGTGTGAAGACGATTGTCACAGGCCCGGCCACCCAATAGAGCAATGTTGTTCCGGCTATCATCACGGCGTATTTGACAGTATTCCCGACCCCTTTGCTGTCTATGATGACCAGGAGATATGCACCCCCCATGGCTGCCGACAGGGCTGTCAGGAAAGTCATCGTCACGTCGGGGTTGCCGAGAAACAGAAGCAGGGCTACCGATGGCAGCAGCGAGAGCGCGAGGTTCACGTATTTCTGTATCGACAGAGCGAAGTTTCTGATTATCAAGAAGCATAGCATCAGGAACAGCAGCAACACAGCTGTCATGACGGCGGCTCCGATCCAGTAGTTGTTGAAAAACTGTGTCAGGAACTCGCCGGCATATGTTGCCAACCCGCCGGGACGTCCGGCGAGGCTCTCAAGATACTGGCCTGTAGACTGGAACAGTTGCAACTGCTCCCTGTAGCCGAGAGCGGCGCGATACGGTACAGCCCAGAAATAATAGAGGAAAGCCGCGATAGCCAGGAAGATGCCGGTCAGTATGTATCTTGATGAAGAAGCCCTTACACCGCCTCCTCCCCGATTCTCTTTTGCCATAATGATTAATTAGTAGTATTATTTTGCAAAGATATGGATTTAAAGCGAGATATGCAAGCCCCGGGGCCGGTGACGTCCCCAATGCGGTTTAGCTAAGAGCTATTTAGTTGGTATAGCCATGTTGGGCGATTAGCGAGCGTGGGCGCCATTCGACAAATCGGGGCGCAGTACACCGACAATGTCTCCATACCAGGCGTCAATGCCTTTATAAATGCGTAAATCCCAAACAGTCCTTAGATAAACCGCATTGGTGACGGGGCGTCACTAGCCCTGAATTTGCTATCAAATCTTTCCTCTGTCTGTCCTTCGCATAATATGTGGAGAATTACGAATCTCATACCGGTCGTCCTCCTATGATGTTTTTGTTCCACAGCTCGCTTAAAGTATATTCCTCAAGCCAGTTGTGATACTCCTTTTCTGTAAGTTTTCGTGCGTGGGTGCCTTGTATCGAGTCGTCATGTTCAATCACATAGACGTCATCAGCTGAAAAACCGTCGATGATGGCTGTTGACTGTGTAGCCACAATTATCTGGGCGTGTCTGGAAGCGTCCTTTATCATCTCGTTCAGCTGGTCGATGGCATATGGATGCAAGCCAAGCTCCGGTTCGTCGACAATAATTACGAAAGGCATTGTTTCCTCCGGCTGCAGAAGAAGCGTTGCCAAGGCTATGAATCTGATGGAGCCGTCGGATAATTGATCAGCCGACAATACATAATCATTCGGTGAACTGTCAATCCATTTCAATGATATGTATCCTCGTTCCGGCTCAAGATAAAACTCCCGTAACTGCGGAACCACATCCCTGACATATTCGGTTATACGGCGAAATGATTCAGGATAATTGTTTTTCAGATAATATAGAAAAGAAGCGAGGTTGTTTGCCTCCGATTGGAGATAATGGGCCGAGTCGGCGGCAGAGGCCTGTCTCATAGGTGATGATAGGGACGAGTCGCTGAACTGGTAGACTTTGCAAGACCTAAAAGGTTACGGATAGCTGTCTCTGTCTTCTCGGTTGATTTGACCAGGGCAGACTCGTTGAAGTCGGACTGAAGCTGTTTTTTGAAGGGTTTTTCTTTTTTGCAATCTTTCCATTCAATCTCTTCAGACGTCACAATCAGACGATCAGGGATGGCTTTGGTGAGGCTGACCCTATATATATCGTAAGAAGTTGAATCCTCTAATCTCAAGGTGGCACACATCGTTGGGGTCCTTTTGGCTCCGTAATAAAGGAATTTCTGGTTAGTCCCAAATTCCGCGATAAACCGTTGCAGGCTTCCGCTCATCATGAATCCGAGCATCCTGAAGAAGCTGATAATATTGCTTTTGCCCGCGCCGTTGGCGCCGAGCAGGATGTTTATGTCTCCGAACTCCAGCTTTAGCGGATGCTGGAAAGGGATTGATTTGAATCCTTTAATCTCTAATGACCTGAGTCTCTGGGATTGTCTCTTCATGATTTTCTGTTATCTAAACCATTTTATGTGCCAATATCGGACAAAATTATGCAATCTCTGTCAAAACAACAAATAAATCCGGATTAATTCCCCCCGGGCTGGCGGACGAGGACGTCCGCCGTCCCGACGCGCTCCGACTGAACGTTCTTCCTTTTCTTTACTAAGTTCCTGAAATTAAGACTCTTTCCATTTCCATGACAAGTTCGACGGGCGGATTCTCTACTATTCTGCGATTGAAAAACGGCGGCGCAGCCGCCACAGAGCCTGGCATTAGGCGGCGCCGCAGATAAGAAAAAGAATGATATTCATAGGATGTTGAACCAACCTTGGTGTATTGCATCTGCCATGTCCTATACACTCTGAGACTCCTTCTCTTTTAGGACTCCCTCTTTATTCAACCATGGCTAAAGCATTTGAAGGATTGCCTACGTTAGAAAATTAATAGATTCCGACAACTCTTTGGCAAGACGGCGAACAAAGGCGTCGGTCGAACCGGTGATTGACATCTTCTTGCGCAGCGAGTATTTCACAGCCTCGACTGTGCGCACAGACCGGTGGGTGAGGCCGGCGATGTCGCGCGTGGACAAATCAAGGGCGATATAGCAGCACATCTCAAGCTCCGTCTTCGACAGCGCCGGCCAGCGCTCACTCAGGCTGCCCATGAAGCGCCGGCTCTCGCGCGTGAAGAGCATGTCATATTTCTCGGCGGCTGATGAATTGTGGGCAATGTCGATCAGACTCAGACGTATGGAGCGCAGACGCTCGTCGCTCGTCTTCCCCTCGGCGTCGATCTCGCTTTGGATCTCACGAATTCCGTTATCGAGCTGCGACATTTTCATCATGGCGGTCTTGAGCTGCTGCTCGTTCTGCTCCAGAGTCTGCGCTAGTGTGGTCAGCTTCTCTGAGGTCTCGCTCTGCATCTGGCTGCGCAGTTCTCCAAACCGATTATGAAAGCGCCTCTTGTAGCTAGCGAACGCCAGGGTCAATGTGGCCACCATCAGCATTAGTATCAACGCTGCGATGCAGATTCCCCACGTGATACGCCGCGTGTTGTCGTAGTTCTGCTGAAGGCTCTCCACCTTCTCGGGAGTGAGTCGCCGGGCCATGATGGCGTTCAGCTCCCGTGCCTTCCTGGCCGATGACTCGTGGGAGTAGGATACCGACTTGTCGTAAGCCGCCGCGGCATCTGGACCCAGGTCGAGCTGTTCATAAGAATGAGCCACCGTGAGCCAATAGCTGTGCCTTATCTCATTGTCGGTCAGAGATGACTCTTGCGCCGAATACTTCTTCAATAAAGTGAGGGCCTCTATCGGCTTCCTCTTGAAGTTCAGAATCTCGGCCTTGTAAACCGCCACCAGCAGTTTATTGGGATTGTGGACATTGAGGCGCAATGCCTTATCAAAGAGACTCAGCGCCCTGACGGTATCTCCGGTCTTATAGTGCAGTATACCTCCCAACCCGAGCCATGTCAGCTTCAGCGGATCGCCGATTCCTTCGGGACTCGCCTTTCTCCAATAGCCAATCGCCTCTTTCAAGTCGCCGCGCGACTGGGCCGCAACGGTCTTGGCAAGCCAGAACTGTGTCAACGTGCTTGCGCGCTGATGAGAGTCTACTCGCTTCCATTCGGGCGACTCTATAATGCGCTGTGCCCTCAGCATACAGTTGTCGGCGTCTTCCATGTCGGAGAATGAACTGTAGATGTCGTTGAGCCCGAGATAAAACCTCACATCCCAATATTTAAGGGAATCAGGTTTGCGAATCGATATCCCCTGGTTGAACATATTCACACACTCGTTTGACCGCTGCTCTGCCATAAGGGACATCGACTTGAAATGCATCACCTCTAGCATACGGTTCATCGGCATTCCGTTCAGCTTCAGCAACGAGTCGCACACAGCCGTAAGCCGCCCGGTGGCTCCATCCTCAAACAGTTGTCTCAGCATGGCCCTGTCATTGTCGGGATCAGGTAGCGGCGAGGCCGAGCTGAGGAAGAGAAACATCACTACCCCTAACAGACCCGACATATATGACCACATGCATTTCATACCATTATTAACGCCCACGGCGCTTGATTAGTATCGTCATGCGCTGTCGACCGGATTTTGCCATCATATCACATATTATATTGATTACTAACAGTATATGTTGACATAAGTATAAATTAAGTACTGTGTTTATACCGAGATAGTACGAAAACAGTACTGTAATTGTATTGTCTAGAACGACAGCCTGTGTAATTTTGCAATCAAAACAAACAGCACACTAATCAACCTAATGTTAGTTATGAAAAAAATCGTTACAACCGCAATCATGCTCGGCATGATCACAGCCGCGTGGGCGGCGACCGGGCCGATGGTGTTTCACACCGTAGGCAAAAGCATCGAATACAACGTGGGGGAAAGCCCTAAGCTCCTCTCGGAATCGCGCCAGGCGTTCCCGATGAAAAGCAATCCATTCAAGCTCGGGCAGGAGCAGGAGGTGACTGTCAATGTCAAGGTCATCTGTCCCGAGGGGCTTGAACTCAACTATGTGTCATACGGCAACTATTGGCTGCAATCCACATGGTGGGAGGAGGAGAACGAGTTTGAGTGGCCAATATGGAGCAAGCACCCGATGAATCCGAATGTGGCCTACGCCTTGTTCACACCCAAGGATGGAACAGCCGCTTGCAAAGACCTCTATATCGTGTTCACCGAATTCGAAAGCCTCGAAGAGGGGATGACACTTGAGTTTGACGCCACCAAGGCAACCGAGAAATATGAGTTTGAGATGCGTGGTCCCGACGGGAAACCCTTTGAATTCGCCACCTTAGGCAAGAATGAGGAGGGAGAGACGATTGTCGTTGAGCAGGGAGAAATTCAGCAAGGAATATGCTTTGTCGAGATCGGGCACGAGTCAGGAAATGCAATCGGGTGTTGGAATCAATTCATGTATAAGGCTAAAGAAGATGACGGCTCCTATGTGGGAGAGTGGAAGCCAAAAAACCTGTATATCGGCAACATGCCCGCGTCGGTGTCGGTATCGTTCTCCGCGACTCTCTCGAGCACAGATGATGACCACTCCGTCTATATGCTCAATATGGGTTCGCTCACCAATGCCGGCCTGCACTGGAACAGGTCTGGCTTTGATGAGCATGCCGAAAGCTTCGTGCCTACATGCGATGTGATGCTCACCGAGCAAGCCGGAGTGTCTTCAGGCTTATATAATTCCGCAAACGGATATATCTGTTCCGGATGCGGCACGACTATAGACGTAGATGTCGATGAAGGGGAGACGATATCTCAAAAGAATTATTATTCGGTCGCATCGAGAACTGAGAGAAATATCTATGAGCCTGTATTCGTATGTGAGCTCGTCAATCAGGACGAGTCATTAGAGCTAAATGGGAGCAGCGTATTGGCGATGCCATTCAGAATCCGGATGGGAATGGCCGAATATCTCCCATTAAACGTCACTCTGGATGGATCAGCCAATCAGTTGAGCTCTTATTTCCAATCCAACTATGATGACCCGTTGTTCCCGTTCTGCAGCAAAGACAATTCATGCAACCCCTTTGTAGACTCCAACCCCAGGCACTACATACGCCCGAAAGGTGGCAACGTGCCGACCCTTACATGGCTATGCTTATGGCCCGAGGAAATGGGAGCCATACCGGCTGAGAATCTCAATGATATCCTGGTGAATTATCCAGCGAGAGGGTATGTGGGCCGATGGGGAGAGGTTCGTCTCAACGATCAGAAAATCGTGGCAGAGCAGCCTTCGATTTTGCTTGATGAGGAGAACGGCATCGCCGTCTACGACATCAAGAGCAACAACACCATGATAAGCAACGATATAACCGGAGTTAACCACACCACCATGACTGTCTGCTACAGGAAAGCCGACTGGGTGCCACCCACATTGCAGCTACTCACCATGCACAACGAGGCCGGCCAGCGCACCGAGCTCTTCAAAAGCCCCTCCGACGGCACCATCGAGTTCTATGCCGGCGACTTCTACTATGAAATCGACGAAAGCCGCACTGAAGACCAGATCAGCGTGCGCCCAATGGAGTCGGTAAAGGTGGAATACGCTCCGCGCGGCAGCGAGGACTTCGCCGAGATAGAGGTCAGCGAAGACCCGGCCAAATATTTCTGGCCCGGCTACGGCTACTATTTCTCCGGTAGCCTGAAGGGGGTGACCAAAGGGAGCGCCGACGGTTGGTTCGACCTTCGCATCACCCTCGCCGATGAGACCGGCAACACCCAGACGCAGCTCATCTCACCGGCATTCCACGTTGAGTCGAACTTAGGTGTCGACGCCATCGCCGAGGCCCGGCGCTCAGTCCGGGTTGAGGGACGCGACATCATCGCCCCTGCCGGCTCGGTGGCCTACACACTCGCTGGAGTACCTACGCACCTCACGGGCCTCACACCGGGCGTCTATCTTGTGAAAACTCCGATTGCCACTGTAAAGTGCGTGGTCAGATAACCCCCTTGGTTCCCATCGTTTCATAAGTTCGCTCCCCGGCTGAATCTGCCGATCGGCCGGGGGGCCACTTATGATGCGCTCGCTTCTCACTCTTGTCTCCGTTACAGTTGGCATGTATAGTTCCTCTTGCTTTTCATCATCTACGCGGCGAAGGTAGTCTTTTGACCGCGTTTCAAGCATCAAAATTCATCGTGGATATCCCTGTGGCTTACGCCTTCGGGATGGCTTCGCAGATTGCGGCGGATTGACGCCGATTTTTCAGTACCTGTTTATATTTTGCATTGTATGCTGATAACTCTTATAACTGCTTGAGAACAGTCGAAGACTGGCGAAGACAAGTCTACTACATCTTGACGACACCTCGAAGACACCTCGAAGACTCTTCGAAGACATCTTGACTACACTTCGACTACAATTTGTACAGTTTGTACAGTTCGGAGACTGTTCTAAATAGGATTATTGTTCGGCATGAAAGTATTTGTATTTTTAGGGTCAGGACCGCCCTACTTGGAAGCTGTGCTTCTTCTGTTATGGCGCGAATGCGCCACCGTTCTTCTATTCCTTCGCTAAGTTCCTGAAATCAAAGTCCTTTCGATTTCTGCGACAAGCCCAAAAGGCGTGTTCTCTCGGATTCTGCGATGGTAAAACGGCGGCGAAGCCGCCACAGAGCCACGGGTCACTGCGGGTCGCCGTAACGCTGCCGGAGGACGTCGTAGGCGGTGCCGGAGCCGAGCATTCGCATTATCTCGTGGATGCGGTCAAGATAGTGCTCGTTGAAGTTCTTCAGGGAGTCGGAGAGGGAGTTGGCGTAGACCGTGTCGCCCTGCTCACGCAGATATTTGATATGCTGCGACTGGTTCCACTGCACGCGGTCATGATCCTCCTTTAGATTTTTCCACGACTGCAATGCCTCGTTCTGAGGGGTGCCACCACCCGATGAAACACTGTCGATGACAACATTGATGACACCGGGCTCGGTGACGACAAGAAGATCCTGCGTGCCATATCGCACACGCATATCTATTGTCACACGGGCAAGGAATTCCCCCTTGTTGCCACGGAACTCAAACTTGCCGTCCTTAATCACAGTCGAGTCCACCCCGAGACTGTCCTGAATCGACGGACTGCCGTAAGGAACAAGATATACCTTCTCTCCGTTCAGCCGCGACTGCGAGGTCGTTCCTTTCACTATATATTCCTCACTGCTCCTGGCGCAGCCGGCCACGGCGGCACACGCGCCGGCAAGAAGCAAATACAATAACTTTCTCATATATACAAAAATATTCATTTCAGCGGCGGTCCTCAGCCGCTTTTATCATCAAAGGGGATGCGTATTTTAAAATACGCATCCCCTTTGCAATATATTGCTCAGTCAGCGATTACTTTCCGAACGACCACCACGTACCCTCTTCATACGGTTTTGTACCGTAGATCAATATCAAGGCATTCGACCCAAGATAACCTATATCGAACTTAGTGGGCATGAATCCATTCTGATTGATGGCGAAAGGCCACAGTATCGCACCTTCCGACGTACTGAGTGTACCGACGCTGAAAGTTTCAGCATTGGGTGTCATGTCAACCGAGAACGATCCCTGACGAATCTGCTTGCCATTGTTGTCATATAGTGTAATGGTAGACTCCTCTTCGTTGAAGACCATCTTCGAGGCAGCGTATACCTCTCCCTCGTTGAAGACAGACATATTGGCATGCTGCATCTGGCCGCTGAAAGTGTCAGGACAGGTGCCGTCAATGACACCACAACCCCACCAGGCGCCGTTTATCACACCGGTGCCGTCCTGCGAGCCTTCACAATATTTACCATTTCCCCATACGGCTCCGTCATTCTTTTCGGTAGGTTTCCAGTGCCAGTCATGGGAGGCGAGGATGCCCTCGGCATCGTCGTCGCTCATGAACGACCACCAAGTTCCCTCCTCATAGGGTTTGCCGGAGAAAGAGGCCCAGAGAATCATGCGTCCGGCGTCAAGCCAGCCGATATCGAATGAGGTAGGCTGATAGCCATCCGCGTTGATGGCGAAAGGCCACAGGATAGCTCCGGCCGAGGTCTCGAGAATACCACGGGAACACTTATCCTTATCGGTAACCTCGTTTTTGTTGTAGTCCTTGATCACGAACGAGCCCTCGTTGATTTTGTTGCCGTCAGGACCATAAGCCGTCAACGTGCCATCCTCGTTGAACTCCATATACGAGAGTGCGTAGCACTCACCCTTTATCTCCTCATACCGGCCACCGGTATGATTGGTCTGGCTGCTGAACTTCGAGTTGGCGGTTCCGTCCTCCACACCGCAGCCCCACCAGGCACCGACGATATCAAGACTTCCGTCCTGATCTCCTTCACAGTATTTTCCGTTACCCCATACGGCACCGTTCTCTTTGCTGGTAGGCATCCATTTCCATTTCTTCCTGCCCTTGTTCGAGACGAGGACCTTCACAGCCGGGTCAAGAGCCTGGGCCACCTTAAGCTTAAACTGCTTCTGGGCGACCACCTGTGTGCCGTCATTATTGGCGTAGGAGAAATAGAGTGTCTGCTGAGGATCGCTGCCTCGGGAAGGAAGGTAGTAGATCATACCGCCGGAGCGTCCGTAAGAGAGGGTTTTCTTCTCGCCGCTCTTCTCGTAATACACCTCTACAGCAGCTACATTGGGGAAATTGTACTGTATGTAGTTACCATCCTCGGAAGGGGTATAGGTGACGTTGCCGTCATTGTCGGTGACGGCGTCAAACTGGGCGAAGGTGGCGCCATCCATCAGAGACTCCGCCGTAATCAGCGGTGAATCGAAAGTGCCCTTCTCCATCACGGGATCACAGGAGGTGAACAGGACACCTGCCAGACCCACGGTTATCAAAAATATTTTTTTCATTTCTGTTTCTGTTTAAGAGTTTAGTAGACAGGCGCGCTTATCATTGTCCAGGAGCTTGCCTCCTCGCTTCTCCATCCGGCATTCTGCTTCAGCACCTCGGGATTGTCGATGATATTGATCTGGCTGGAGGGTATGGCGATGAAACCGTTGGTCTCGGCATAACGCTTAGCCCAGGATGACGAGGCATGGTGCATGGTAGTCCATCTGCCAGTATAATTCACGTCCGAGCCGTTCTGCTTCTGAAGAGCCAGGGCCGCCTCGCAGTTCTCACCGCCGTTTATGCCCGACCAGCGACGCAGGTCGTTGAAACGTATGCCCTCGCCGAAGAGCTCCCAGCGGCGCTCATTCTTGATGTTCTGCCAGGAATATCCCGTCTGCGCTACACCTGCACGCGCCTGGACCTTGTTCATCATCGTCGGGTCGCCCGTAAGCTCGGTATGCATCAGCATCACGTCGGAGAGACGGAGAAGTATCAGGTCGGCATAATGGTCGCCCTGCATGGAGTTGCCGTTCGAGCAGGCAGCCCCCTGGCTGGCACGGAACACACCCCACCATGTATATGCATCACCATCATTATCCCAAGTTGACTCGTTGCATGTGACAGGAACCCATTTTTTGTTATACATACCGGTCTCCTCCGAACAGGATGTGGTATAGGCGAAATACTCAAGCTCCTTCTCGCAGTCGAGCACGGTGGCTTTCTTGCGAGGGTCGCTGTCAGGCCATTCCTTCACAGCGTTCATGTTGAAGACGCCCTGGCCCCAGCCACGTCCGAAAGGCAGAGTCTCGGGACCACCGTTCTTGTGACCCTTGGAATCCTCATCAACACGCAGACCAAGATAAAGCGATGTCATGTTGCCGAAACCCATACCGATGTTGCCGTTCCAGCTGGCGGCGTTGCAGAACTGCACCTGGAAGAGCTGCTCCCTGTTGCCGTTGCCGGCCCAGTACTGCCTGGCGTCAGCAAGATCCTTTACGTAGGCATAGTTGGGAGCGGTAAGCTCGTTGGTATATTGCCAGAGACGACGGAAGTCGGTGATAAGCTCCGCACCCGAGTTATTGATGCAGTCGGCAAGATAATCCACCACCTGCTGCTTTGTCAGCGGGCCGCTGACGCCCTCCTGCTCGGGAAGAGCCACATCGGCAAGATTAGCGGTAGCGAGCTCGCCGGCATTGTTATAGAAACCCTGGTAATACATATATGCGCGGGCGAGGTATCCCTCGGCCGAACCCTTCATGGCATGGCCGTCGCCCCATACGGTGGCGCCGTGGCTCATGAGGTTGGAAGCGGATACGAAGTCAGCAAGGATATGGGGGAAAATCACATCCTTCGCGCTCTGCTGCGGACACGGGTCGGGAGCCGCAGCCTCCCAGTAGGCCGGGATGTCGCCCCAGAGCTGTACGCCCCAGAGATAGAAGAGACCGCGCATGAAGTATGCCTCTCCGAGAAGCTGGTTGCGGGTTCCCTCGTTTCCTGTCCAGTCGAAGGCGTCGACCGAATTGATGATGGCGTTGGCGCGGGCCACACCTACGTATGTATTGTGCCAGGTCAGGTTATAATAGTCGTCGGTGGTCGCCATGAGGTGGCCGATTGCATGCGACTCTGTGTCACCGGTTCCTCCGGCTCCGTTGCTGTCATCCGACATTATGTTCCATGTGAGCCATGTGGTCTTCAGGGGTTGGTCTTTCGACTGGTTCATGACCCCGTAGAGCGCTGCCAGCTCCTTGTTGAGGTCGGAAGGGGAGGCAGGATAGTTGCCGGTGTTGGCCTGCTCATAGTTTTTCGAGTCGAGGAAATCCTCACACGAGGTGAGGGAAAGCATTCCGACAGCGGCCAGGGCTATCAAAAGATTCTTTTTCATATCTATGTTGTTCTCTTGATTTAAATGTTAGAATTTGACGGTCACTCCCAGCACGAAAGTGCGCGGGGAAGGATAAAGGCCGGTGTCTATACCGCGTATCCAGTTTTCGTCTGTACCGCCGTTCGAGCCAATCTCGGGATCCACACCCTTGTATTTTGTGATGGTGCAGAGGTTCTGGAGCTGGGCGTAGAGGCGCAGCTGCTGGAAGGGGGTCTTGAACTGGCTTGCGAAGTCATAGCCCAGAGTGATGTTCTGGAGCTTGAAATAGTCGCAGTTGTGCATATAGTAGGTCGATACCCAATGGTCGTTCTCGCTGCCCACTGCCAGGCGGGGCACGCTGTTGCTTGTTCCCTCTCCATGCCAGCGGTCAAGAACCTCAGCCGTATAGTTCAGATACGGGTTGGCGAGAAGGGCCGTGCGGTAGCAGCGCATTGCCTGCATTCCGAAAGCGCCGGAGCCAGCCGCGCTGAAGTCGAATCCCTTGTAGGAGAAGCCGAGGTTGATACCGAGGGTCCAGTCAGGGTTCGGGTCGCCGATCTCGTGGCGGTCGCCGTCGAGCGTGATTACGCCATCGTGGTTGTAGTCTTCCCAGATGAAGTCACCGGGCTGTGCTGACGGGAGCACTGCCTGTCCGGCGGCGCGAGCGTCCTCTATCTGCTGTTGGTTCTGCCAGATGCCGTTGTGGCTCATGCCGCTGAAATAACCGATCGGGTGTCCTACCTCAACCAGGGATACATAAGAGGAGTTCTGGAAAAGAGTACCGGTCTTGTCATCGCCGATTCTGCCGGAAGCTGTGGCAAGTCGGGTAACACGGTTCCTGTTGTATGCGGCGTTGACGTTTACATGATAGAGGAACTCTCCACCAATGTTGTCGTTCCAGGAGAGTGCCAGCTCGACACCCTGGTTTCTGATATCGCCACCATTGATCATGGCAGCCTCCTCATATCCGAGGATGTCGTTGAGAGGAGCCTGGACAAGCCAGTCTTTGGTATTCTTTATATACCAGTCGAACGTGACGGCCAGACGGCTCTGGAGGAAGCGTGCGTCAAAACCGAGGTCCCACTGCTCAGAGGTCTCCCAGGTGATGTTCTCGTTGGGAACGTTCTTGGCATAAGCTCCCGTCTGGTATGTACCCTTGATGGTCTCGATCATGTTGCTGTTGAACTTATAGCCGTAGTCGGCGTAGTCTGTCGGCGAGAAGCCGATGTTGGAGAGGTAGTAGAAATTGCCGATCTGGCAGTTACCGTTCTGACCCCAGCTTGCACGCAGCTTGAAGAAGTCCATCACGTTGACAGCGCTCTCCATGAATTTCTCGTTTGTGAGCACCCATCCGGCCGATACGGAGGGGTATGTGTGCCAGCGGTGGCCGCGTGCGAAGTTGTTACTTCCGTCGTGACGTACGATTGCCGTCAGAAGATACCTCTCGTCGAAGTTGTAGTTCACACGTCCGAAGAAGGATGCGATCCTGCCTTCACGGGGTCTGTCGTAGCCTGTGTAACCTTTTATGTTCGACATGTTCGACGGGATGGTGAAGTCCCAACCGTTGAGCACGAGCGAGTTGAGGATATCAGGGGAGTCGCTGAAGGTCATGCCCAGCCTCGTGGCCCAGTTCTGCTGCTCGATCGACTGTCCGATAAGGACGTCGATGTTGTTCTTTCCGAAAGTGGGAAGCACGTATGAGATGGTGTTCTCGATCGAGAGGCTCGAGTTCTGCTCTGCATTCTGCTCAAGGCCGTAGTTGGCGTCGGCCGAAGTGGAGCTTACGGAGTAGGGCTTTGTGGTCCTCCTGTAATTGGACGCACTGTAGCCGGTGTTGATCTGGCCGCGGTATTTGAGGTTCTTGATCGGCTCCACAATCAGGTAGAAAGTGGCTCCGAGACCGAATTTACGATTGCGGTTGAGGGAGTTGTACTGGCCGTTGATGAAACCCTCGTAAGGATTGCTGAATATCATCGAGTTCCAGCCCGCGCTGTCCTGGATGTAATTGGTCGGGGTGCCGTCCTCGCGGAACGCCGGCACGAGGGGTGAGTTGGAATAGACAGGCTGCATGATGTTGAAATAGCCGTTACCCTCAGCGAGGTCATGGCTTGACTCATACCAATAGGACAGATTCTCTCCTATGGTGATCATGTTGAGGTCGTTCACCTTCAGAAGCACATGGTCGGAGTTGATACGGCCGCCGTAACGGGAGTAATCGGATGCGTTGTCGCCACCGAGGATACCCTCCTGCTTGCTGTAGTTGACAGCAATCGAGAACTTGCTGCGCTCGTTACCGCCCGTGAGTGACAATGAATGATTGTGCTGGAAGGCGTTTTTATTACGGTATACCTCAAACCAGTCCTCACCCTGCCAACCGTTGTTGATTCTGTCGAGGACATTCTGGGGAACATACAGGTTCCATGGTGTGACGATGCCGTAGGTGTTGAAGTTGGTTTCGTTGATCACCTGCATATACTGCTGGGCGTTGAGAACGCCGGGCTTGCGGTAGGGATTCGACCAGCCGACGAATCCGTCGTAGGTAATCGACATCTTACCCTCCTTACCCTGCTTTGTGGTGACCAGGATGACACCGTTGGCGGCACGAGAACCGTAGATGGCTGCCGAGGCGGCATCCTTCAGCACGTCGATTGTCTCGATATCGTTGGGGTTAAGACCGTTGAGACCGTCATTGGCTGTTCCCGACACTATACCGTCGATAACGAGCAGAGGCGATGACTCGCCGATGGTGCCCATACCGCGGATATTTACCTTGAAGCCCTTGCCAGGCTGGGTTGAGGACTGGGTGATCTGCACACCAGGAGCGTTCGACTGCATGGCGGTCAGGGCGTTGGAGGTGTTCATGGCGGCAATCTGGTCGCCGGCCACCTGGAATGTGGCGCCGGTGACGAGTTTCTTCTTCTGCACGCCGTAGCCGACCACCACGAGCTCGTCAAGACTGTTGTCGTTTTCCTGAAGAACGACATTGATTTCGGAAGAGGCCCCTACCTTCACTTCCGAGGGCACGTAGCCGACATAGCTGACCACCAGGATATCGCCCGGCTTGGCATTTACGGTATAGTTTCCGTCGATGTCGGTGGCGGTGCCTTTTGTTGTGCCTTTTACCAGGACTGTCGCGCCGATAAGAGGCTCACCGTTGGGATCGGTGACTGTTCCGCTGATTTGATTCTCAGACTGTGTCGACTGGCCCGCAGCCAACGGGTCAGCCGCGAACGCCTGAGGCGAACTGCAGGCAAGCACAGATAGACCTGCGCAAGACAAGATCGCAGCTTTTTTCTTAAAATTCATAGATGTTCTGTTTTGTTGATTTGATGTAAGCTGTCTGGGTTTCCACCGGCCAAAGGCCAGCATGGAAGAGGGAGCGCGTGGCTCCGTCGGGATTGACCGCCAGGCCCAAGCCGCCGTGACATATCCGGCGAAATCCCTGGCTCAGGCAAATCCCGTGCTGGTGAGGAGGCATACGGCCACCATCACCAGGCCGATCGGCCGTGCCTTCAAATGGTAGTGTGATTTCTTTTCCATTTAAGATTGTTTGCGAATATTAGGTTTTGTTAGATATCGAATTTTCCATGATTCGGTTGCAAAATTAGCTTATTTATATAAGAGGGAGGGTGTGGTTTGTTATCCGTTTGGGGTGTTAAATTTTTTAACCCCGTTACGATTTGTTAACAAAACATGTGTTAAATGTTACTCCCAACTGATAATAACTCGCCAAAAAACCGCGTAAATTGTTAATATTTCGTAATAAATGGTTAAAAATATCATCCGGAGTCCGGTCCCGACCCCGGAGGGGGGCCCAGGCCTATTGTAATAGCATATTTTTTTGTAACTTTGCAAGCAGCGGCAGCCACGGCGCCTGCGCCGTGGCT
>DKYZ01000024.1:0-285 GCA_002493515.1 Porphyromonadaceae bacterium UBA7087
GTTGACATCGCGCTCACCGCAGAGTAAGCCGGCACATAGCACGTTCCCCTTACCACATTGTAGTCCATGCCAGCCAGGGCATTGATTATCTGTTCGGAGGAATAGCGGCTGCCCTCGTCCAGACCTTCGTTGACCTGTCTCTGGAAAGCCTTGAGCAGCAACGCCACAAAGCAGATTGCGAAGTGTGACCTGATGCGGTCCTCAAGGCGTAGATACACAGGACGCGCGTCGAACTCGGACTTCGTCACCCGGAAAAGATTCTCTATCTCATATCTGAAACCGTTC
>DKYZ01000024.1:544-1034 GCA_002493515.1 Porphyromonadaceae bacterium UBA7087
TCTATCTCATATCTGAAACCGTTCGCATGAAGGATGCCGCCGACAGGATCCTCCGGTCGTGTGGCCACACTTGCCGCTCGGCAGCTCGCCGCCGAAATCAGGTCAAAGAAAAAGAAACGCGCCTGAACTAAAGCCAATTATTTACAAATTATTGCTCCTAAACTCCCGAATCGAAATCAGTCCGCATATACTAACGTGCTGGATATAAGCATGTTGCCCTCTCTCTTTCAAAAAAAATATATGTATGATTGAGATTTGTTTGGATATGTCCATATAAAATGTTAACTTTGCAACGAAAAAACTGAGGTGCGAGGTTTAATGAGGTTCTGCCTATGCGCCGCAGCCAAAGAAACTGATGAACAAATAGGACCTCTTATTAAAATAATGAGTTATGAGCAGTAAAACTAACAACATCACCGCTCTTGGCTTTGCATTTGTCGCTGTATCGGCAATTGCGGCCTCTCCACTCTCCCCCCCCCCCCCCCCCCCC
>DKYZ01000024.1:1331-26131 GCA_002493515.1 Porphyromonadaceae bacterium UBA7087
CCCCCCCCCCCCCCCCCCCCTCTACCCACACACACAGTTAGGGATGTGTTCAAATTAGATAAAATCCCGACTGATAAGGAGGTAAAATCTTTGGACAACATAATAGTTGTCCCTTCCAGGGGTGTTTCTAAAGTTTCAGCACATATCAATGCTGAGGAAGATGTGATACACGAGGTGCAGGGCACCAGACAGGATGTAACTGTAACAGGAAGCGGTTACAACGTAATATTTGGCATGGTCTTCTATTATAAGGACCAACCTATGGCGTCTCATGTGGTATATGGAGAAAATGATGAAGTATACTTCTTCAACATCCTTCCCAATGCCGTAACCGATACATATGTTAAAGGTGTGAGAGATGGAGACAAGATTACACTCACACTGCCGCAGACATTATTGTATGACAAATCGGCCAGTGAAGGGGAAGGTGATGGCTACAACCTGACTGTACTTGACTACAGCGAACTGGAAAACGGAGAGGGTACATATGTGGAAAGAGAGGGCGAACAGATTCTTACTTTCTCTGTTGACGAAAATGGCATCATGACAACGAGTGATCTCGGCAAGACCAGTGCGCTTCTTGGCCTAGTGTACTGTACGGGCGGCTGGGCTGGTTACGGGGCTTATGATTTGAAGATTGCTCCGTTTGATGAGGTTCCGGTTTCAATTCCGGAAGACTATAATTTAGTTCCTGATTATTGGAGTGGTATTTCTGAAGGCTTCGGTTATACTATAGGATGGGCACAAGGTGAAGAAGATGTCTATTTCAAGGGCTTATTCAAAACTATGCCGGAGGCTATAGTGAAAGGAGACATCAATGCAAGCGGCGACGATATCACTATTGAAATACCACAAGATCAATACATGGGGGTATACCAAGACTTCTATATGTATACCAAGTGTGTCAAAAAGACTGTCGATGACAAAGGAAGACCGATTGATGAGTTTATGCCGGCAGATTATAAGTATGAACTTATCTTAGATCGAGATAAAAACATTATTAAATCTAAAGACCCTGACGTATACCTGGTTTTAAACGGAGACAAAAATAATGTTTTCTCTTTTGATGTGATACATGATGTTTCTTTATTCCATCAGGATTCTTTTGCTGGTAAACCGACCAATCCGACCGATATAATGTACATATACTATGATAGCAGTTTTAGCTCTTTGATTTTTAAAATTCCAAATATATCCGTGGATGGAAATGTGCTGTATACTGATCATCTCGGCTATGTCATTTATATTAACGATGAAGAGTGGGTTTTCAATGCTGAAGATTATTTGATTGACGAAGATCTCACTGTTATTCCATGGAGATTTGATTCACCCTACATTTGGATATATGGAGGTATAACGCGAGAGGTTGACTTCTTTATGGATGGTATCTCAACTCTGGGTGTTCAGAGTGTTTATAACTATAACAATGTAGAGACTCGCAGCGAAATCGTGACAATAAATTCGGACGGCACGTTGGTATCTGTTGACACTCCTGTTTCCAATAAGGAAATTGCTCATGTGGTATATTTTGATCTTACCGGACGTGTTGTTACCAATCCTGAAGACGGCATCTACATCAAGCATACAAGATATGTAGACGGTACGGCGGTAACTGCAAAAGAAGTTATAAGACGATAGAATACAGTAAGAAGCACGTTATGTAAACTAAAGAGAGTGAGCATATATTACCTAAACGTTATATGCTTGCTCTTTTTAGTTAAATAATTCAGAGCACATATTTTATTATATCCGGCATCGCCGGACAAACTCAAATCATTATGTTAAAACGACTATTTACGATATTAGCCATCGGCTCATTGGCTCTCTCTGCAGTTGGCGCTGAAACTTCCGTTGTATATACCTACGCCGGGAATATGGTGGCATCGTGGGGAAGTGGCAAGGCAGAAACTTATGATGTTGCCATAAGAATCAAGGACCCTTCCTTTACAGGAAAGAAAATAACAAGTATATCTGCTGTCCTCAATGCAAATGAGGGTATTGATGCCTCTTCTATTTGGATTTCAAAGGAATTGAAAACCAGCAAGAATAAAAATATTCCCGACACTTATGTCGATACCGTGCCTGTGGAGACCATAAGTATTGAAGGACTTGAGGGAGACTTCGGTCAAATGACATCCAATCTTGAAACTCCTTATGTATTGACTGATGATGGCATATATGTGGGTTATACCATTAGTGTGGCTGCCCCACAAGATGGAGAAAAATTGACTGACAAACAAAAGGCTCCCCTTCTTCTATCCGTAGGAGATAATCCCGAGTCCTTTTACCTCCATGCCACAAGAAGTGTGGTAAAGTGGATGGCATATAGCGAGAAAATCGGAGCCAGTGCTATGATATATGTAACATTTGAAGGGGAATTTCCCGAATATAGCGTCGGTATAAACAAAATAGAGGAAACATACGCTGCTATTGACAAGGATTTCTATGTGGAGGCTCAGTTGCAGAACACAGGGTTCAAAGATGTTACGTCTCTTGATTATATTTATACAATTAATGGAGAGAAAATCGATGGACATATTGACCTGACCACTCCACTTGTCCCGAATTTTACATCTTCGACAACTGTGTCGTTGCCATTAAAAGGTTGTCACGAACTTGGAATATTTGATCTTGACCTTACTGTGACTAAAGTGAATGGACAAGACAACATCAATATGTATAACAATGCAAAGGCTCCGATAAATATCAAGGCGTTCCTTCCTACCACGCGTCCGCTTGTGGAAGAATATACGGGTCTCAGGTGCGGATACTGTCCGAGAGGTTATGTGGCAATGGAAGAAATGAAGGAAGCGCTCGGAGATATGTTTGTTGGCATGGCATTCCATTCTTCAACCTTTGAGTCAGGATGCATGGTGACAGTGCCAGATTCTAATTTCCCGATACTTTCTCTCACAAGCGACCTGGGCTTCCCAATAGGTGATATCGACCGCCGGATTATAATGGACCCCTCTGAATTTCCTGATTATTGGGATTCGTGCCAGAAACGTTTCGCCCCTGCCGATGTTAATGTTGAATTGAAATGGGCTGATGAAAGCGAAACTGAATTTGAGCTTGAGTCTACGGTAGTGTTCTGCGATGATTATGATACTGCAAACTACAGGCTCGCTTTCGCTCTTGTCGCCGACAATCTTCATAACGAGTCATGGGGACAGAGTAACAGTTATAGTGGAAAGACCCAATTGCCTGACACCGAATTGTGGAATATCTTTGCCAAAGGTGACCACATTGTATATGGTCTTGTGTTCAATGATGTTGTCGCTTACTTCAAAGAACCCGATGGCATCAAGGGCTCCATACCCCTGACTATTAATAAAGGAGAAGAGCTCAAATACACTTATCGCATAAACAAGACTGATGTCAAGAATATTCAAAATCAGGATTTTATCAATGATGACGCGACAGTGCATGCCGTTGCAATCCTTATTGATGGAGATACAGGACATGCTGTGAACTGTAATAAGTCTCAGGATCTTTTGTTCAGAGGTAAAAGTGACGTGAAATGCATTGAGGACACTGCGGTTGAAGTCAGCACGGAATATTACAACTTCTCTGGTCTGCGGGTAATCTCTCCAACAGCGGGCATATATATCAAGGTTTGCAAAATGTCTGACGGAACAATCCGCACTAACAAAGTTGTCATAAAATAATAGGGTCGACGACAATACGAAAGAGGGTGTATGGAATTAATTTAATTCCATACACCCTCAATTGCTGCTTCAACGTTGTATGCTGAATGGTCGAAGTCCGGGTCAAAGACCCCGGGGCCGGGCTATTTCTGGAACGGGAGTGCCTCAAGGGCACTGAAGGGTATGGAGAATGTCGCCCTGGCGGCGGTAGGTCTTGACAGCGGCAAGCCGATGGTGCTCGGGACTTTCACGACCGTTCCATCTGACCTCCTTGCCGAGAAGGATCTGAATCTCATCAGTTACTACAATTATATAGTGGGAAAGACCGTTTCCTCGATCAGCAGATTCACCGACTCCGGTTCCAGATTGATTTCGAGATAAGGGATGCGAAGCAGTTCACGGGGCTTGGTCATTCACAGTCAAGAAGTTTCAGGGCTTACGAGTTTGCCGGCAACCTGTCGTTCACGGCTCTCAACATCGCAAGACTGGTTATGAAGGATTCCAGGCTTGTCATGTCCATATGTCAGTTCAAGCGGGTGATGGTAACGGTTGGCGAGCTTCTTAAAATTATACCGAAGTTCGGGAAGAGACCGAACTTGAGGATAATTGGGCTGATTGATTCCGGAATACGGAATCTGGCTGGTCTGACAACCTCTGAACCGGTCGTCAATGCCTCATGATGTCAAAATTTCTTCCGAACTATTGATTCATATCCTTCGACTCATATAATTTTAAGTAGCTTCAAATTTTTACAAATGTAGCGAAAAGATACATAAACTTCGACAAAACCACCGGAAAATGTTTATCAGTCAGACGGTTGGTATTCGCGGTAGACGCGCTCTACCAAGGGGTCGACGGCCGGAGATAGTGTCATGTATCTTAGAAAAGATTATAAGAAAAACGTCATATAAACAGGAAGATAGATTATATTTTCCTCTTTGCGCAAATCTTTCGTATAGATAAGGTATCGCTTATTTACACGCGAGGAAAATTTCTCACAGAAAAGATCCAGTGATTTATGGGTCTTATATCCAGATGATTTCACTTCAATCGGCTCTATCTTTGTTCCGTTTGAAAGAATAAAGTCAACTTCGTAAAGGTGGTTGCTTGTTTCTGACGGCCATGTGTAATAATATAGTTCGTGACCATTGGCTTTAAGCATTTGGGCAACTATATTCTCATAGATATATCCGAGGTCGGCACTAAGTTTGTCAGAGAGCAATTTTTCATATATTATGTTTTCTGTAAACTTCTTATCCCAGAACGCAAGGGTGATGAATAGACCTGTATCGGCCATAAACATCTTATATCTATTATTTAGGGTGCAAAGATAGCGACTTTGTCAATAATCCCCAAATGTTTTAATCATAAATTGTCAATAATCCCCAAATTTTGGTCAAAAGAGGCATCGGTGACTTTCATCCCAGAACTTTAAGACCGATTATCGACAGGATGAGGGTCGTGATGAAGAAAATGCGCCAGAAGGTGGCTGGCTCATTGAAAAAGATGATGCCGACAATCGCGGCTCCGACTGCTCCGATGCCGGTCCATACGGGATAGACAGTGCCAATCGGCAGCCGCTCGGCGGCTTTTGCCATGAGATACATGCTCAGTGTCAGGGCTACGATAAAACCGACCCACCACCAGGCCAGCTCGTGTCCCGTGGCTGTCTTTGTCTTCCCCAGACAAAAAGTGAAGCCGACTTCCATCAGACCGGCGAAAATAAGAATAATCCAGTTCATCACAGACTGTTTTGATTGATATCCTATTCGAGGGCTGCAAGTAATCGGCTCGGCGGCTGTCGGAACACTAATTCTCGGCGTCTCCTTCCAAAGGGTTCTGCAAAATTAAGAAAAATTTCCTGACCGCGCAAGGGCGACCCGGGGCCGGCGACGTCCCGTCACCGAGCCTGCCAGCATAGAACTTCCATGAGGTCACATCTCAGAAGCCCTATTGTACCGGCTTATTCGCTCGTTTACGATGCGGACATAGTTGCGCTTCATTTTGTCAGAGAGAAAACTGTGGTCAACAAGTTGTTTCGCGTTCTCAGGGAAGCAAGTATACTTGTTTAAGATTCTGTCCATACGCTTCTTTACCAAACCAATCTTTACTGCGAATCTCTCAAAATCGAGGCGGCATGGATGTCCGGTTCTTTCCATCACGTCGCTTTTTTCTATATCTGGAGACAATCCTCCGTCAAGGCCGAAGTCATCGCCATTGACATGAAGACTGGTGTTTATTAGATCGTAAGCAGGCGCCAGATTATAATCCTGTCCATTCCGAATTAAGGAGAAATTTTTAAGGTGATCGTCACCGTTGGCATAAATGTAATTGAATACTACAAGTTCAAAGAATCTCTCCATATCAACCATCCACGCAGCGATATTCCTTCTTATCGCTTTGGCTATGTCTTCATAGCATCCGTTATATTTGAATTGCACTCCGGCTGTCTGTTCATTCTTGCCTATTAAGGAGGCGAAATCTTCCATTGGAAGTTTTGATCCGTCTAGGAGTATGTCAAAACGACGTGTGATATATACAGGTTGTCCTTTGGGCGTAAAACATAAGCCATTTGCCGCTGTCTGTATACCGTAAATCTGTGAGGCAATCTGCATTGTAAGATGCTCGTTTGCCGGAATCATCTTGCGCTCAATAAGAGTCTTGTCCCAGGGTGCAGGTTTAAGTATATGTGTCGAACGTTCCTGGTCGCCAGCTATATTGATTTTACCTGCATTAATTATGGCGGGAAATTTCTCCTGTACGCCGGAAACCGATATGCGGCGCATGGCTTCCGCAATCTCACCGACATTTCGGAACTCGTCGATATCAAAGCCAAGTGTCGGATTTACTTTTGTCGTTCCAAAAAGTGATTTGGCGGCTTTCGGGCTATATGTGTCAAAGCCATCCCGAAGCGAGGATGGGCAGTTTCTAATTTCAATCATCGGTTATCCTCCTTATATTAACGGCGCCTATGAAATCTCTGTCTGCCATCGCTTCAAGCAGTCCGAAAAAATCATTCTCGTCAATTTTCAGGGAGCGGCATATCACACGGCGATTGACCCCCTCAGGTAACATATTGGAGAAAAAAGGGAACAGATGTTCCGAATCATACGCATCCGGTTGTTTGGGTAATGTCGCAGAAATAGGGGGCATTGCAGAATTCAGATAGCTCTCATAATATTGAAAAGAATATCCCATACCGGGATGTAGCTCTGTCAGGATTCCGGCTTTCGTGTCGTTGAAATAAACCACGAGTTGTCTCATACAGTCTGTCTTATTCGATATTCAATCTCAATGCCGAGCACATCAAGTATTTTTTTCACTGTGTTTAAGGCAGGATTACCCTTGCCACGCTCGATATCCTTGATTGTGGCAAGACCGACCTGCGACATTTCCGCAAGATCCTGTTGAGTCAGCAATAGAGTCTTACGCCGTTGTTTCATTATCTCTTTTAATTCCATAGTCTGAAATAATCAACTTTTATGCAAAAATATGAAGAAATTTCGACACAGCCAAATTGAAGTATGATAAATCATACTTTTTTAGCTAATTTATAATAATCGGGTCGATAATCGGGCGGCCCGGGGCCGGCGACGGGACGTCGCCGAACCTGCCAGCAGACAGTCTCGCAACGCGAGACTTACCGGCTGGCAGGCTGGCGGACGAGGACGTCCGCCGCCCCGGGGCGCCCTCAGGAATAGTAAAGAAAGGGCCGATACCGAGTGGCATCGACCCTTTCCTATCTTGGGACAGACGGTGTGCGCCGTCTGTTTATGTATCTCAGCGGAGCTGGAGCTTGTGGCTGCGGCTGCCGCGTGGAGTGTCAATCACGAGCATGTATACGCCCGGCTCAAGGCGCGAGAGGTCGTGCGAAGCACGGCTCGTCTCGTCAAGCACAGTCTTGCCGTCAACCGTGAAGAGTGTGACGGAACGGTAGTCGCCGTCAACAGTCAGCGTCCTGCCGTCAAGGCTGTATCTTAACGCACTGTCTTCAATCTTCTCTATTCCGGTTGTGGTCACGTCGAAATCGATTGTAGACAACGGTGAATAGCCGGAGGTGTAGACAGAGCGGACACCGACGGTATGTCTTCCGAGCGGAAGAGCCGTAAGCTGATAGGATGTCTCCGAAGTCTCGCCAACCTTCTCTCCGTCAAGGAAGAGCTCATAAGCACGCTCTGCCTTCGGTATCCTCCTCGGTGAATAATAAGGAGTCTCGAAGAGCGACGGAAGACCGATACGGACATTGTCTACCATGAATATCTGACACTGGTCGGATATGGAGTGGATGGTCACATACTTCGCTGTCTTGGGTATGTCATAGGAATATTCAGTCCAGTAACCCTCTACAAGCTGGTTGTCGGCCAGCCAGATGAAATCCGAAGGCTCGCAGCCGGTCTCCGAGTAACCCACCTGCATTCTCTCCTCTGCCCCATATCCCATGCTGCTCGCATAGAAACTGAAACGGAAGTCCTCCTGGAAGAAGAGGCGCGGGGAGATAAACCAGTCGTCGTTGGGAACCCTATATGCTGCAAAGTCGGCGAGGAACTTGTTGCCCTCGTAAGGGTAGATGTTGAGCACAGAGCAATCGGGCTGCGTAGCGAAAGGATTGAACACGATATATGCCATAGGCTCGAAGGCGCCGGGCCATTCATAGCCGGAGAACGCACCAGTCCCCGCTCCGTCACCGTCGATATACTGCCAGCCATACTTGCCCGGGGAATTTATCTCGAAGTCCGGATGATCCTCGAATCCCTCGGAAATCATATCCGGGAAATTCCATACTATGAGGCGGTCGGAGTCATACTCACCCTCGACGATTGCCTGCAGATTTTCCGGAGCCTTGCGGTCTTCCACAAGATTGAGTGTCAGTGAATATGAATTCTCCATTGTCATGTCGAGGTCTTTCTGCACGGGGACGAATCCATCCTTGAGCACAGTCAGCACATAGCGGTTTTTCCATACCGGAGCGACATTCACCACGCCAGAGGCATCGAAGGCACCGTTATAGATGAATTGCCCGTCTTCCGACGTGAGATTATAGGAAGCACCCTCCACCTCGTTATCCGGAGTGTCGGTTATCACGCTGAGCCTAAGAGAAGTCTCCATATTTCTGCCGATGCTGTCTGCCATGGCCATCACTGACTCCTCGCCGCCTGCATATATGGCCTTAACGCCATATCTGTAGACGCCCTGCGGCATCGATGCCCATTCTTCATCGGAATATTCCCTCTCCTTGAGTCCTTCAGCCAGTTTGGTCCATTCGATGGCTTCCACATCGGCATTGTTGACACCTCGGTATACGTTGTAGCGGACTCTCTCCTCTATCGTCTTCATGGGAGCGTTGCATTCTTTCACCTCGTAATCATCGGGGAACGTATAGACATCAAGTGCCGGCACCTCATCAACGGTAGCAGAACTGTCAGAAGCTTTTTTCCATAGCGCCTTGCCATCGCCGCCATAAGGAGCCGCGATGCTGCGGAACGCGAAATTGGCCTTGTAATCTGAGTCGTCGAGGTAATACCACTGGCCGGTAGTATAATCGGAACAGTAGCAGTTGACGTAAGGAACGAGATTCTCGCCGTTGTCAATCGACAGGCTCACAAATCCGAAATATGCGATTCCCATCATGTATCCGTTGGGGCAGTCTACCGGCGTGGGAAGTGTAAATTCGGTCCAGGCGTCGTCCACAACCTCCACATATGTGTTGCTGTAAAGCACCCGGTCGGTGGGTTTGCCCTCATCGTCAAGGTCGATAATGTAGAGATACACACTGTAATGATTTGGAATCTCCACACGGGAAGCGATGTGGAACCGGCATCCATACACCACGGAAGGCGTGCGGTTGATATGACCGAACACCGAATTGCCAGTGCCGGAGTCTATACCAAGCGATCTCTCAAAATAGCCATCGTCATACCTCACCTCCCTCGGGTCGCCGAGCGGAGCCATCCACTTCACGGTCGATCTGCTGTCATCCTGCGAGGCAATCACCTTATATGGGGCTTTCAGATTGTCAGCCAACTGTATGTCGCCGAAATCGCGGTCTGCGTCGAGGTTGATTGTCTCGCTGTATGTCATGAGGTTATTTCGCTCCACCACCAGGCTGTAGCCCTCATGGGCGTACACTGCGGGAATCTCGAAACGTCCATCATTTCCCGTTGTTACGGAATATGCGTTATAACCGCCAAGAGAGACGGAAGCATCGGTCACGGCATCGCCGGCGGCATCAATCACACGGCCCTTGACGGAATACTGCGGAAGGGCTGTGAGAGAACAGTCGCTCGACACAGTATCAAGTTCCTTTACCTCCACAGAAGTGGTGTAATCCTCATACCCGAGTGCGGAGACAATGATTTCATGTGTCCCTGCGGGGAGATATTCCAGTCTGTAACGGCCTTGGGCATCGGTGGTCGCAGTATAGGAGCCGTCGGGAGTGGCTACCACAGCATTCTCGACCGGTTTGCCGCCACAGCTTACGATACCCTCCACGCATCCGTCGTGATCCTCCTCAATACGTATGTTGCCGAGTGTAAGGCTGAAATTCTCTTCTACCGAACGGTGTACGAACCCGAAATTAAACTCGCCGTCTTTCTCCACCACCGGCAGGGATGCCCGGAAAGTCCGCACCCTGTCGCTGCGGAATGCGTATTGGGTTACGCTGTCCTGACGTTGCGGTGTCGGTTCGGGACCGAAACTTACAGCGATTATCTCCGTGACATTCTTATTGCCGGGAAGGGCGTCGAAAGTGACTTTGTAATGCTTTCCTGCCTGCATACTGACTTTCGGAGAGATTAGATAGTCGTGGGCGGCATAGCCATACAGAGCGCTGAACGTTGATTTTGCTCCGCTCGGAGGAGGCCAGGAGGAATATGTCCATGTAGACTCATCGCCATTACCGTCTATAGCCTCCCAACAGTCGAACTCCTCCTGTGTTGCGAATGCGAATGTATAGGGGATAGACATTGCCGGCCCGCAGACTACTCCGTCGGAGAACACAATATCGGACTCGCCGCCGATATTCTTGGCTTTCACGGTATATTTGTAGCGGGCAAGATTTTCGATTGTATTGTCGATGAACTGGGTGTCGCTGCAGTCGGCAGCTACGGTTACTCCGTCGGAGCGTGTTATCTCATATACCAGGGACGAGAGGTCGAGGTAAGCGTCAAACTTGCCGTGGTCGGGAGCCGTCCAGGTAAGTTTCGCGCCGGAACCCTCTGGAGAGAGCGTCAGGTCTGTCACAGGCATCGGGATACCCTGGCCCACGAACATGGTCACGGCGGAGCGGTCGCCCTTGCCTCCCTCATTGTAGGGAACGAGGCGGTAGGAATATAGGTCGCTTGCCGGGACGTCATCGTGCCAGGTCATCTCTTTGCCGATTCCGGGATTGTCGAGAGTCTCCACAAGTTCGTTGTTGCGGTAGATCTCTATCTTTGTCAGCGACTCAAGTGTTCCGCCGCGTCCGTAGGTCTTGGAGGGGTTGGTCCAGTTCAGAGTGACTCCGAGTCCACCTTCCGCATCGGGAGTCATCGTCAGTCCGGCCACCTTTGCGGGCGCACCGGCCTCGGCCACCGTGAACGGAATGTAGAAGTCTCCGAAGAGCCTGTTGTCTCCGAAAATGCCCACCTGCTCCGTCGTGGCGTCGTAGATATTGATCTTGCGCAGCTCCTCATATAGGTTGACCCAGGTATAGACACGCCAGTAGAGTTCATTGGTATCATTGTCAAAGGCCAGTGATGTGCCGTACATTATGGCCTTCTCAGGATTGAAATCCAGGTCGCCCACCAGAGTGCATTCTCCGCTTACCGTGTTGACCTTGTAAAGACGGCCCCAGTAGGAGACACCGTACATGTCGCCGTCATAGTTCATGGCTATGGCCTGGAGATAATCGTCGGAGTCATACTCCTCGTTTTTAAGCAATCCGGTGAAAGGCATGAGGTTTGTGACATTTCCTGTCGTGAGGTCTACAGACACAAGATTGCTTCCACCCATCAGGCCTGCCAAGGCATATACAGTCTTTGTCTGATAGTCATATGTGGGGGATGAGAAGCAGATGCCATTTATCTGGTTACCATAGCTCTGCACAAGTTTTACGGAGCCGTCTTCCGTGTCGTAGGCATACAGACCCACCGAATCGTAGCCATAAGTCTGCTGGAAATATTCAAACCAATAGAATACACCATCCACCATCACACCGGCTCCGATTGAGTTGCCGTTGGAGATGGAATGCACCATGGTGAATGTCTCCGGCGACGCCAGGTCGTAGTTCACGATACCTGTCTCGGGAGACGGGTTGTCGAGTTGTCCGGTCAGCAGCGACCAGACAGTCTTGGACTCCGGGGCATCGGCGAAAGCCACGGCCGATGTAGCGCACAGCAACGCGGCTGTACCCGTCCGGATCCATCTGTTAAGTTTAGTCATAATCGTATGTGTTGGAAGGTTATAATATTATTTTCTTAATCACTCGTCTGCCGTCGGCGGCCACAGCCTCCACGATGCACAAGCCGTCGAGTGTTCCTGTCTCGATTTCGATAGATGTGGCTGTTCCCTTTGCGGATGCAGCCAGTCTTCCGTCGGATGTGTAGAGGTTCAATGCCGTGAGTGTAGCGTCGCATTCAGCCTTGATAGTATTTCCAGATCGGTTGATGAAGATGGTTTCCATCCCCTCGATTCCGTCCACACTTCCGGGATTGAAGAAATCCTTCAGGGAAATCACTTCGGCGTTGACAATCTCCTGCGTCTTGCCGTTGATGAGAAGTACGGCCAGCTCCGTGTTCTCGTATTGGCGTATGTTGTCAGGAAGAATAATCTCCTCCTCATGGCTCACACCGACACCCTCCTTGATCTCGGAAGGGAGACTGCCCTCTATGCCCCCGAAGCCGTCGGAGATATAGCGGGCCACGTCCTGATACCACATGTCCTTTCCGGGTATAATCTCCGGCATATCCTCGAAGCCACCCATCTCACCCATTCCGCCTCCGGCATAGTAGTTGTTCTGCTCGTAGCCATTGTATCTAATCGGCTTGCCGTTCTCATCGACCGTGTCGCCGCAGTGTACGTCGTTCTCTATCACCACATATGCCAGACGCAGATTCGACTCCTCGATATCGCGCGAAGTATATAGAGTTGTCCTGGCCTTGACTTTCTTTGCCTCAGCATCCACATCCGCCTCCAGGTCAAGCCCCGTATAATTCTCCTTGTCTTTGAGAAGTGAATAATATGTGAATATGTTTCCGGGATCGCCGGTATACGTCACCATACGGTTTACCGTGCAGTGGGGGTAGCCGCTCATGTTGAACTTGGAGAAAAGCCAGTCGGTATACTCAGGCATCGACATGGGGTCTTCCCAGCTCTCGGTGCCGTTGTGCACGGCTATGCCGAGGAACGAGTCGCCATATCCGGATTTCATGTCGGCCATGGCCACAATGCCGCGCACGCAGTAGCCACACCAGGTGCCGGTGACCTCCTCGGCCACGATGAGGCGTTTATAGGCCGATACTTTTCCAGTGGCTGAGGACTCGTCGCCCACGGCTTCCACCCATATTGTATAGGGAAGCGTCTCGTTCTTGGCAATCTCCGCAGGGCTTTTGATTCTGAAGGAGTTGGAGCCTCCGGCCTTGACCTTCTTGTTCACGGTCTCGGAAAATATCTCTCCGTCGCCAAACTGATATTTCACAGTGAAGCCGTCGATGTCTGACGTGGAGGTATTGCTTACTGTCCCGGACACAGTTATGGCTCCGGTATAGTCAATCACACGCGGAATCTGGGAGGAGACCTCCAGACAGGCGGGGACACCTGCGGATATGTCGTCTATCCAGAGCGTTGCCTTATCTTCTGTATCGTTGACAAACGCTACGTATATGGTCTTGCCAACATAAGGCTCAAGGCTGACCTCATGATCTGTCCATGCAGCTTTCTCGGATGCAGTCGTGAAGATGGGTGCCGATTTGTCGAAATCCTCCGGGCTGTTTCCGGTCTCAGAGACATATACCGAATAGCCGTCGCGGTAATCCTTGTCACCGGCCATACCTCTCCACCGGAGCACAGCCTGCGGCGACTCCACGGTAAAGGGTGTGGTTATCATCCAGTCGTCCGACTTTCCGGGAGTGCGGTACCATGATGTGCTGCAGGCTACCATGTTTCCCTCCTTGTCGGCAATGGCTATCCAGGGGGAGCCGATTTCGAAACCGATGTTTTTCATGTCGATCGATGGCTCGTTGCCGTCAAGGTCGTGCAGGGCGAAACCGGATGGCATGCCTTCCGAGAAATCGCAGCTTAGGAGATTGTGTTGCGCTGTTGCCGCCAGGGGCAGCAGGGCTGTGAAGACGAGTAAGGTTGTTCTCATATGAAGACTTTTAGTTTAAAATTCATGTTGCAAATTAACGAAATAAAAGTCTTCTGAAAAAGAAAAAAGATAAGATTTTTTGCGGCTGTTATATTTTGTCTATATGGTTTTTTTAACTGTGTTATGGCATTTTGACAGGAGATGGCGAAAAAAGGTGTGGTCTCAGATGCGTCGGATATAGTCGTCCAGGGAATCCTCCTTGCCCAGACCGAGCTTTTTCCGGATACGGTAGCGGTTGGTGTTTACGCTTGCCGGAGAGACGGAAAGCATGGAGGCGATGTCTTTGGCACGCATTCCAATGCGGAGGTAGGCGCAAAGCCGCAGGTCATTCTCCGTGAGTTCCGCCGACAGATTCTTGAGCTTGGTGAAGAAATCGGGATGCACCGAGTCGAAATGCACCTTGAAGCGTGTCCATTCATCATCCCCCTTGATGCTGTCGCTCACCAGTGAGTTCACCTGCGCCACGTATTCCGGGGGCACCTTCCCTTCGTCGTAATACCGTTTTGTGATTTCCCCTATCTGCGTCAGGACATCGTTCTTATTTGATAGCAGAAGAACAGAGGAACTTATCTCGCAGTCCTTTTTCTTCATGTCGCGTTCGAAATTCTCCATGTTCAGTCTCTTTATCACCATCTCGCGCTCAAGATTCGTCCGCAGCTCGCGGTTCTCTATCTTACGCATTTTTATACGCTGGATAAAGAAATAGATTGAAGCGCCGGCACCGAGGAGCACGATTCCGAGAATCAGCAGTATGATATAGAATCTGTTGCGTGCGTTCCGGTTCTCCTGCTCCATCTCGGCTATCTGTGTCTTCTGGCGGTTGATGGCCTCACGGGCGCGTGCCTTGGGAATCTCCTGCGCCTGTATTGTCTCGGCGTTACGCTCGAAACCCTCCTGATATCTCTTCAGATAGCGGAAAGCCAGTTCCTTGTTTCCCTTTATCTCATAAATCAGCGAGAGAAGCTTGTAGATAGACGGTTCCCAGTATTCATCCCTGAAAGCAGAGTTGGCGGTTTCCGCTTTGCGGGCAATTGCCAGCGCGCTGTCGGTCTGTCCGATGGAGAGACGTGTCTGTGCCTCCTTTAGGTCGAGAAGTATCTTGAGGGTCTTGTTGTCGGGAATCATCCTTTCGAGCATGGCGTTGCCCTGGCGGATGTAATGGAGGGCGCTGTCGGGCTGGTTGCGGCGGTTGAAGATTGTCGCTATATTGTCATAAGCCTGTATTGTCATCCCCGGGTCGTCGCCTCCTGTGGCTATCGATTTTTTCAGAAGCCGCAGCTGGTGGTTCTCGTCGGGATCGAGACTTGCCTCGAAGAAGTATACACGGTTGACCGGATAGCCGCTTTTGCGGTAATGGCGGTCGGCAGCCTGAATCTCCTCTACGGCGAGTTCCGGGTCGCCGATTGAGGAATACATCAGGCCCATCAGCAGATGCGCGTTTCCGAGAAAATAGTCGTCGCCGTATTTCTCGAAGACGGGTATTGCCTCCTGGAGAAGCTGGTACGTATTGAGGTAATTTCCTATGCGGTCATGGTTGCCGGCGAGCTGGTAGGCGAGTACGGCATGGTCGTAGTCATATTCCTTTGGAACCGCTGATTTTATTTTCTCGAGAATGGAAATACAGCTGTCGGAGGCGGCTCCGAGCTGGTTGGCGCGTATTCCCCACAGGGCTGCTCGGGCTTTCATGACCGGATTCCCTTTTTGAGCCGTTTTTTGCAGTTTCTCGATGTTCGCCGCTGTCTCTGGAGTTCGCCGCCGGTTGAACTCGTCGTCGAGCACGCGTGCGGCCACTGAGTCGAAATAGGGATTGACCGGCTTGAAATGATAACCGGCTGAAGTCTTTTTCGCAGATGCCGCAAGGCAACATACCGTCAGGATGGCTACGGCAAGCAGTCTTGTGATTAGGATTCTATATGTGGGGCTGGTCGGTTGCATGAAATGTTTCGGTTGGTTCGTGTCGCCGGCTTGTGATCCGGCTTTGAGAATGTAAAATTATAAGTTCTGGATGAAAGAAGCAAATAAAATCACAGTTATGTGGTGTTATAGAGTAAAAAAGCGATGATATGGGAAAAAGAACGTTTGCGATGCTGGCAGCCCTGCTGTTTTGGCTGACAGGAATTTACAGCGCCACGGCGCAGCCCTTCAGGGAGCTGCCGCCTGAGCTTGACGGCACGATGATGCCTATCGACCTGTCGCGATGCGACACCGTGCCCGTATGGGGCGATACTCTGAAACCCTGCGGCGCGGTCTACGTCTCGCGCCATGGTGCCAGGTTCCTCTCTTCGGAAAACAAGGTCAGGAAACTGGAGAAGACTCTTTCGGAGGCACGTGCCTCCGGGACGCTCACGCCGAAAGGGGAAAGGATGATGTCGCTTCTCGACAGCGTCAGACGCCATACCGACGGACAGTGGGGCGCCCTCTCCGACATAGGCAAACAGGAGCAGCGTATCCTCGCCAGGCAGATGCATGCGCTCGCTCCCATGCTCATGGACACGGCCCGTATATACGCCCGCGCCACCTACGTGCCGCGTGTGGTGATGACGATGTATGAATACTGCCATACCCTCGCCTGGCTCTCCTCGCGCGTGGAGGTCTCCACAGCCGAGGGCCACAGGTTTGACTCCCTGCTCCGCTTCTTCAAGACCGACCGTGGGTATGCCGAATATATTTCCGACGGCGCCTGGAAAAGCGTCTATCAGGATTTCGCCAGCCATAACGTGCCCACGGCTCCCGCCGTCTCGCTTGTCGGGAACGGCCCCGGGGATGATAAGCTGCGTGAGATCACGATGGACATGTATGGTGTGCTCCAGGGGATGCGTGCCGTCGGTCTTCCGGCTCCTACCGACTATTGGATGAGCGAGGCCGACTATCGCCGATGCTGGGAGACGGCCAATCTTGACCACTATCTTCTGCGCTCGGCAAACGCGGTGAGCGACCTCGCGCCCCGCTCGGCGAAAGTGTTGCTGCGGGCCATGCTCTCCTCGCTTGGGAGCCAGGCTGCGGCCGGCGGAGAGATGGACTTCTTTTTCGGTCATGCCGAGACAGTGATGCCCCTCTTCGCGCTGATGCGGCTGCCCGGATGCTTCTGTCCCGAATTGCCCATGCGCGAGGTGGCGGAAAGATGGAAGGATTACGAGGTCAGCCCGCTCGGAGCCGACCTGGCCATATTCCTTTTGCGCTCGGAGTCAGGCAGACTGTATGTCGCCATGCGCCTCAACGGGAAATTCATACCGATGCCCGGCTCTACCCGGAAAGTGACCGACTGGCTGGAGTTTAAAACGTTTTATGGCAAAATGGCGGCTGACTGAAAACCATATAGGCGGAAAAGACGTATAATATAAGGACTCCGGGCATTCCGGAGTCAATGAAAAACATTTTGGTTATGCAGAATTCAGATGAAAACATTCGCGCCGCCCAGGCCCTTCTGGGCAAGGCCAAGGAGGAACTCGCCGACAACATGAAGGCACGCGGCATCGCGGCTGTGATCTGGGACCTCACAAGCGCCTCTATGCAGTATATTCCCGAGATAGTGGTGCGCGACGGAGCCGACAAGAGCAAAGCCGAGGTTGTCAGAATCACCGGCATCTACCGCTACGGCGACAAGCTTTTCCTCATCGAGGAGGATAAGGCGGGAGTCAGCGTCGACCGCTTCTACAACCGCGAAACCGAGGTGAAACCCTCCGTGGTGACCCTCACCGAAGATATGGCTGCCTCCGCGCTCGGCGACCCCGAGGGAAAGCCCGGTTTCACCACCGCAGGCACCATCGAGGAGTGGATTAACGTGGCCAACTGCTACTTCCAGGCCCTCATCGAGGAATAAACAGTCTCAGGAAGTCTCGTTTACATGACGATGCCGCTGCTCATGGCGGCGGCATTGTCATGTGAAAGCCTGTGTCATGGCCTGAGCGATCAGTATTTCAGCTCCGTGAAGTCGTAGGTGAGGTATTTCTCGGGTTCACCGCCGTTTTGGGGCACGTCGAAATATTTCTGGCGTATTGCCGTCAGTCTTCCCTCCGCGTCGTAATCATATGAGAATACAAACCTCGCTTTTACGCCGGTGAGCTTGTCGTAAGTGTCGATATGGTCGATGAGCTTGTCGTGGCTGTAGCCCGTCTGCCCGCAAAGGCTGAGCGACTCGTCGAAAGCGTATATCTCCATCGCTTCGGGATAGAAAGCCACGGGGTTGGCCTTGTCGGTATAGAAGAACGTGAGCTCCTGGTCGCACCTGGTGTCACCGATGTGCCTGACATGGTGCATCTTTGAGATGAGGCCCGTCGCGTCGTCGTAGGTGAACTCTGTGGACATATGGAAGGTATAGCCGGAATTGTCTCCGTCGCAGACCTCCTTTATTATCCTGCCCTTGTCGTTGTAGGTGTAGTTGATCACTCCCTTGTTGCTGCCGGCCCCGTAGTCGAAATGCTCGACGGTGGCGTTGTGGAGGCTGTTGAACTCGACCTCGCATGACTGGATGACAGCATTGTCAGGCTTATAGATCTGCACCACGGAGCATTTGTCGCCCGAATAGGTCAATGTCTCGTCGAAGAATTTGTTGACATGGCGTGTGACCCTGCCCACCGAGTCATAGCTCAGGGTGTTCAGGCCGAGGCGGCTCTCTATGCCCTGCACGTCGCTGGCCAGGACGAAGGAAGTGACTTTGGGCAGTCCGGAGGGAGTGGCCGGCTGGTCGGGATTTTCAGAGTTGCTGTTGCTGCAGGCCCCCGTCATTATCAGGGCGGCAGCCGCCAGAAGGGCCGTGCAGGAGATGTGGATGTTCATAATACGTTGCGTTGTTTAATCGGAAATCATATGAGACGCTTCCCCGTGCCACATGCTCCCGGAGATGCGGCATAGGGCGCTGAAATGTGCAAAGTTAACGGTTTTTATCAGTAACGCCAAACAAATTAAAGTAAAATGACATTTTTCTGTTTGTCATGATTAATGGATTTTTTATTAAATTTGCAGTGTCTTTAAAAAGCAGTCGATAATCATGGATCTTATGCAAATCATATCGGAGGTGAATTTCAGCGGGCTTCTGATCGGGCTCGCCACCTTTATTATAATAGGATTGTTCCATCCCCTGGTCATAAAGGGGGAATATTATTTCGGAGAGAAGATAAAATGGGCGTTCCTCGTGGCGGGTATCCTGTTTCTCGTGCCCACCCTGCTTGCCGACTCGGTAGCCGTCTCCGCGTTGCTCGGGGTGACGGCTTTCAGCTGCTTCTGGAGCATCAAGGAGGTAAAGGAGCAGACAGAGAGGGTGCGCAAGGGCTGGTTTCCGGCAAATCCGAAACGTATGGGCAGCAATATTGAAGAGAACGATGCGGAATGAACTCGTGAGAATGGCTGTCGCGGCGGTTATCGCGATAGCCCCGGCGGTATGCGCCAGTGCGCAGGACGCCTACCGGGCATATATCGAGACATTCAGCGCGATGGCCGTGGAGCAGCAGCAGGCCCACGGCATCCCCGCCAGCATCACCCTGGCGCAGGGTCTGCTCGAGAGCGCGGCAGGGCGCTCCACGCTCGCAACGGAAGGTAACAACCATTTCGGCATCAAATGCCACAGCGACTGGAAAGGGGAGACGATGACGCGCTCGGACGACGCTCCCGACGACTGTTTCCGAGTCTACGATGACGCGGCCGAGAGCTATGAGGACCATTCCCGCTTCCTGATGCGCAAACGCTACGAGCGGCTTTTCGACCTCGACCCCACTGACTACACCGGATGGGCGAAGGGGCTCAAGGCGTGCGGCTACGCCACCGACCCCCATTACGCCGACCGCCTCGTGGCCATAATCGAGCGATACGGCCTCAACGCTTTCGACACCGATGCCGGACGCCATGCCGAGGAGACCTCCGAATTCATCGCCTCCGCCCTGAAGAGCACCCATCCGATCCGCAAGTCGAGGGGCCTCTATTACGTGGTGGCGTATCCCGGCGACACATACGCCTCGATCGCCAAGGAGTTTCATCTCAAGAAAAAGAAGCTCCTGGCCTACAACGACGTGGAGCGCGACGGGGAGATCAAACCCTGGGAGGAGGTGTATCTGCAGGAGAAGCCCGAGATGCTCACCGACTCGCCGGCAACGGCGGTGATAGGGGAGGGGGAGTCGCTGCATTCCCTGGCGCAGCGCTACGGAGTCAGCCTCAAGACGCTTAAGAAGCTCAACAAAAGGGTCAAGGACCGCCCCGGGGAGCGGATTAAACTGAGGTAAAACACAGGAATTTGCGCCGATATTTGCAAAATAGGAAAATAATGTCTAAATTTGCACCCAAAAACCGGGGTAGAGCCTCGTGTCGACATATAATGCCTCTGTAGTTCAACGGATAGAATAGAAGTTTCCTAAACTTTAGATAGGAGTTCGATTCTCCTCGGAGGTACCACACAACCCGGCGTCTTTTGCAAAAGGGACGCCAAAAATATCCTCAGACGTGGGAAAGTTTTCTCAGTTCAAGGTTCAGCTTGCCTCCAAGGCCGACGGCAGGTATGAGCAAGATTTTGTTTGCGACACCGAGTTCTTCAGGAATATGGAGAACGAGGAGGTCATTTCGTCGGATGTCAACGTGCATCTCGACCTGGAGAAGAAGAACGACGCGTACGACCTGACGTTCACTTGCCGGGGGATGATGCAGATTCCGTGTGACCGTTGTCTCGACCCGCTCGACCACGAGGTTGACACGACCTACCACATCACCGTGAAATACGGCGACAGCTACAACGACGTTTCCGACGACCTTCTGGTGATTCCGGAGAGCGACACGTATCTCAACGTGGCGTATATGCTCTACGACACCCTCCTGCTCACCATCCCCCTGCGCCACGTGCATCCCCTCGGGAAATGCAACCGCGCAATGGCGGCTGCCCTCCACAAGCACCATACCTCGGCCGGCGACGATGTGGACGAGGCTCTTGACGAGGTGGACTCCGAGATTGAGAACGAGGCTTCCGGCGAGGAGGATTAAACGAGAACCGACAGACATTGATAACAATAATAAAAACATAAGAATAAAATGGCACATCCTAAACGAAGACAATCGCATACCAGAACGGCGAAGCGCCGCACACACGACAAGGCTCTGGTTCCGACACTTGCAATATGCCCCAACTGCGGCGCCTGGCACGTATACCACACTGTATGCGGCGAGTGCGGCTACTACAGAGGGAAGCTCGCAATCGAGAAAGCGGCTATCTAAGCAGGTCGGCAGCACACAACGAGAACCCCGCTTATGTGGGGTTCACTTATAATATAAACCAAAGAAGAATCATGCTTAACGCAAAAATCAGCGGCATAGCGTCATATGTGCCCGACGATATCCTTGACAACGAGATGCTCTCGAAGATGGTAGACACCAACGACGAGTGGATCACGACGCGTGTGGGAATCAGCGAGCGCCGCATATTGCGCGAAGAGGGTAAAGGCTCGGGATACATGGGGACAAAGGCAGTGGAGAGGCTGCTCGCGGATACAGGTACTGATCCGTCGGAAGTAGAGCTCCTGATATGCGCCACCTCCAACCCGGACTACCGCTTCCCGTCAACGGCATCCGTGATCGCCCACGACTCCGGGCTCTCCAACGCCTATGCCTACGACATACAGGCGGCCTGCGCCGGTTTTATCGTCACCATGCAGGCCGCGAGGGCCTACATCCTGGCGGGTCTCTATAAGAAAATCATCGTGGTTTGCGCCGAGAAGATGTCAAGCATGACCGATTACGAGGACCGCGCCACGTGTCCCCTCTTCGGCGACGCCGCGGCCGCCGTTCTCGTGGAGCCCACAGATGAGCCTGTAGGCGTGATGGACGGCGAGTTCCACGTTGACGGCTCAGGACTGCCCCACCTCGTGATGAAGGCGGGCGGCTCCGTGAAGCCGGCCTCCGAGGAGACGGTCAGGGCGCGCGAGCATTATGTCTACCAGGAGGGGCGTATCGTGTATAAGAACGCCGTCCGCGACATGCTCTCGTCGACACTCTCGGTCATGAAGCGCAACAATCTCACGGTGGACGACGTCGACTGGCTTGTGCCCCATCAGGCGAACCTGCGCATCATAGAGGCTGTCAGCGGCCGCATTAAGATTCCCGAGGAGAAGGTGCTCATCAACATCCAGCACTACGGCAACACCTCGGCCGCATCGATTCCTCTTTGTCTCGACGAATACAAAGACCGTCTCCATAAGGGCGACAAGATAATGATGACTGCCTTCGGAGCCGGTTTCACCTGGGGAGCGATGTACCTCATCTGGGCTTTCGACCCCAAGACCGGCAAGCAGACACAAAGCGCTGAATAACGCCGCGCAGCTGTCGCAACGATTTTAAAAAAAGACCGACGGATTACGTTCCGTCGGCCTTTTTTCTAAACCCGACACCCTCTTGTGCGTTTATCTTATAAGGCGACAAGGCTGCGGAGCGGTTTCGCAGCCGGCATTCGTCTTGCAACCACGACAAGATTATGGAAGAAGAGAAAAAAGAGATTACAAGTGAGAACAGCCCCCACAAGGCAGGTTTCGTGAATATCGTCGGCAACCCCAACGTAGGGAAATCGACGCTGATGAACGACCTCGTGGGTGAGCGTATATCCATCATAACCCAGAAGGCGCAGACCACACGCCACCGCATAATGGGCATCGTCAATACTCCGGAATACCAGATTGTCTATTCCGACACGCCGGGTGTGCTCAAGCCAAAGTACAAGCTCCAGGAGTCGATGCTCGAGTTCTCGGAAGGGGCGCTCACCGACGCCGACGTGCTTCTCTACGTCACCGACGTGGTGGAGGATGCCGAGAAAAACAAGGACTTCCTTGACCGGGTGGCCAAGGAGAAGGTGCCCGTGCTGCTGGTGATCAACAAGGTAGACCTCCTGAAGGGGAACGAGGAGCTTGAGGCCCTCATCGCCCGCTGGCACGAGCGTCTGCCGAACGCCGAGATTTTCCCGGTCAGCGCCAAGGAGCACTTCAACGTTGACAACCTCAAGCGGCGCATCGAGGAGCTTCTCCCCGTGTCGCCTCCATTCTTCGGCAAGGACGCCCTCACCGACAAGCCGGCGCGTTTCTTCGTCACGGAGATAATCCGCGAGAAGCTTCTGCTCAACTACGACAAGGAGATTCCATACAGCACGGAGGTGCTCGTGGAGAAATTCGAGGAGAAGGACAATTCCATCCACATCATGGCCGTCATCTACGTGGAGCGTGACTCCCAGAAGGGAATCATCATCGGCAAGGGGGGCGAGAAGATAAAGAAGGTAGGCATCCAGGCCCGTCAGGATATCGAGACGTTCTTCGACAAGAAAGTGTTCCTGGAGCTCTTCGTAAAGGTAGAGAAAGACTGGCGCAACCGCGAGAACAAGCTTCGCCAGTTCGGATATATAGAATAAAACGGTAGGCGGGGGAGGCCACGGCGTGGCGTCCCCGCGTCCTAAAGATACATAGAGGAAAAAAGAATATGAGCAAACTGGTAGCAATAGTCGGTAGGCCGAACGTCGGCAAATCGACACTGTTCAACCGTCTGACGCAGACGCGGCGCGCCATAGTCGACGACACGGCGGGCACCACGCGCGACCGCCAGTACGGTATGGTCGACTGGGACGGCCAGGAGTTTTCCATCGTCGATACAGGCGGCTGGGTGGTGAATTCCGACGATGTCTTCGAGGAGGAGATCAACAAGCAGGTGAACATCGCCATAGAGGAGGCCGACGTTATCCTTTTCGTGGTTGACGCCTCCGTCGGTGTGACCGACCTCGACGACAAGGTGGCCAATATCCTTCGGCGCAGCAAGAAGCCCGTGATCGTGGTGGCCAACAAGGAAGACCGCAGCGAGGCGCGTTACAACGTGGCGGAGTTCTACAAGTTCGGTCTCGGCGACCCGATCGAGGTGTCGAGTGCCAACGGCAGCGGCACGGGAGAGCTTCTCGACGAGATTGTGAAAGACATGCCCAGGCGCGAGGAAGAGGAGGAAACGGAGGAGAATGTGGCCAAATTCGCCATAGTGGGCCGTCCGAATGCCGGAAAGTCGTCGATAATCAATGCCTTCATCGGCGAGGAGCGTCATATCGTCACCGACATAGCGGGCACCACCCGCGACTCCATCTACCACCGCTACAACAAGTTCGGCTTCGATTTCTACCTGGTCGACACGGCCGGAATCCGCAAGAAGCAGAAGGTGAACGAGGATATCGAGTATTACAGCGTGATACGTTCCATCCGCGCCATCGAGGGGAGCGATGTCTGCATTCTGATGATCGACGCCACGCGCGGCATCGAGGGGCAGGACGCGAATATCTTCTCGCTGATCCAGCGCAACCGCAAGGGGCTGGTGGTGTGTGTCAACAAGTGGGATCTTGTGGAGGACAAGAGCATCACGGCCCAGAAGCATTTCGAGGATGCCATCCGTAGCCGCTTCGCGCCTTTTACCGATTTCCCCGTTATTTTCGCCTCGGCGCTGACGAAGCAGCGCATATACAAGGTGCTGGAGACGGCCATCGAGGTCTACAACAACCGCCGCCGTGTCATCCCGACGTCGCAGCTCAACACATATATGCTTGAGCAGATTGCCCTTACGCCTCCGCCGAGCAACAAGGGGAAGTTTGTCAAGATAAAGTATGTGACGATGCTCAAGGATGCTGTGATACCGACATTCATCTTCTTCTGCAATCTTCCGCAATGGGTCAAGGAGCCTTACCGCCGTTTCCTGGAGAACAAGATTCGCGAGAAATGGGACTTCCACGGAACCCCCGTCGCTATTTTCATGCGCGACAAGTAGGGGAAAACCGTTGAGGCGGTGTCTATGATAATGAATTGAAGGGAACTTCTATAAATTAAATA
>DKYZ01000013.1:0-1063 GCA_002493515.1 Porphyromonadaceae bacterium UBA7087
CACACTCAATGAAACAGTATCAGGTATTGCGTAGTTTCCTATGGGTAAGGTATATTATGAGCAGAAGCGCCGCCAATGCGGCAGTTATGGCCGCCATCGTGATGAAACGCCAGTTCGCCTCATTTATCCTGTGTTCGCTTATCTCATCCTCATACGCCGTGAGACTGTTTTTGGTGACATTGAAACTTTCGGAATCATACACTGAATCGTTTAGCTGCAGAAGCAGTGTCTGGTATTTTAAAAGACTGTCGGTATCGCCGGATTTTGAATATATGCCTGTCAGTCTTTTGTAGATTTCCCTTTTCTGCTGAGGATATATGCCGCCAAGCTCAAGCGCAAGATTATAATAGCATATCGCGCTGTCAGCCCTGTTGTCCTTAAGCCAGCTTGTGCCGGTGTCCACGAGGGTCATGACACTGTGCTCTGGTTCCAGATTGGCGGCCTTGGCAATATCGAACGCTTTCTTGAGATTATCTCTGGCGGATGCCGTTTCTCCCCGGTGGAGCAGACGTATCGCCTCCGAATAATGATTCCAATACTGCTCATATGTGTTGTCTTGAAGGGGATATTTTTTCTTAAGCTCCAACAGCTTCATGAAAAAGTCGTTGTCTTTGCTGGCGCTTGAAAGCAGAATCAGATTTGTGACACAAATGCCCGCGATTCTTTTGTCTCCGGTTTTTTCCGCCATTTCCAGAGCCTTCCTGAAGTAGAATTCCGCTCTCGCATTGTCTTTGAATGTAGCGTGGATAATACCGATATTGCAAGTGGCGGCAGTCCTTGTCTGAGTGTCTCCGCATCGGTCGGCCTCTTTGACGGCGTCGATATAGAAATCCATCGAATGGACATAATCGCATACGTTCAGACAACTATCGCCGCTCTTCTTGAGTCTTTTCGCATTTCCGGAATCTCCGTTTCCGTCACATCCGGACAGCATGACGGATATGAGTATTGAGAGTATAATGATGCAGGGGAGTATATATGGCTTTATGCCGGAATCTTTTCTATTCATGGTCTCGGTGATGGATTATTGTAATAAAGAAAAATATCGTTTTACATCCCTGTC
>DKYZ01000013.1:1362-11914 GCA_002493515.1 Porphyromonadaceae bacterium UBA7087
GACAGGGATGTAAAACGATATTTTGGGTCAGAAGCCTGTGGCGACGTCATCTGCCGGAGTTGCGGATGCTGTCGCGCAGGGCGGAGTTGAAAGGCTCGTTGGCGGCAAGGGCCTCCAGAGTCATGTGCATGCGGTAGCGCCAGTAGTGGTGGACGTCTGCCGGATCGTTTATCTGCTCGTCGTGAGGATTCTCGCGGCGCAGCGACGCATCCGTGGAGAGCCAGTCGGCCAACGGGATTATGCAGAGCATCGAGGGACTCTTGAGATGCAGTTCGAGAATCTTGCTGCAGATCCAGGGCTCGGCATAATACGGAGCCTCGCCGTACTCTCCGAGCACATGGTTGTAGTAATCCTGTGTCTTGGCACGGTCAGCCTCCCACCAGGCGCGGATGCCCGGCATGTCGTGGGTTGAGGTCGTGCAGACGGAATAATACGGGTAATGCCAGGTGTCGCCGAACTCATGCTCGGGATTCTTGGGCATACGCTGTATCTCCAGGGAAAGAATCCGGAGCTCATGCATCACCTCGGGCACACAGTCGGGAATCATGCCGAGATCCTCAGCGCAGCAGAGCATGCGCGTGGCGTCGATTATTGGAGGCAGCTTCCACATCGCCTTGCCACGCCAGAACTCGTTGTGGCGGTGATAGTAGAAATCATTGTAGAGACGGTTGAAATTCCATTTCTCGTAGTCCGACAGCATGCGGTACTGATAAGTGAACTGAGCCGCGATTCTCGGATGGTAATGCCATTTCTCGTAGGGATCCTCGATGAAGAGCACATCGTCAATCAGACCCAGGAGCGCGTTCTTTATGCGCTCGTTTTTCGCGTTCTGTTCCTTATTGCTGAAATAGTCGCGCACCTTCACCTGGGTATCGACAAACTCCTTCAGACGGTAGCGGCCCTCAGCCTCTGCGTCAAGGAAAGTGTGTTTCACCTCGTCGGTATACTCGCCGAAGAAGTCGCCCAGCATCCATTCCAGGATGAGCGGATGCGTCTGTATGTTCGTGTCGATCCAGAAATCATAGTTGTTGCGGAGCTCGTCGGGCGAATAGGGGAGCGCCGGATTGAAATATCCGAGCAGCCCGTGTATGTCGCGCATTGGAATCTGCCAGATGCGGAAGAACCCGAGAATATGGTCCACACGGTAGGCATCGAAATATTCCGACATCTTGCGGAAACGGTTTTTCCACCATGCGAAACCGTCGCGCGCCATCTCCTCCCAGTTGTAGGTCGGGAAGCTCCAGTTTTGTCCGAGCACCGAGAAATCGTCCGGCGGAGCCCCCGCCTGGCAGTCCATGTTGTAGAGGCGCGGATTGTGCCAGGCGTCGACACTGTGACGCCCTACGCCGATGGGTATGTCGCCCTTCAGCACCACCCCCAGCCCGTGGGCATAGTCGCGGGCCTCGCGCAACTGGCGGTCGCAGTGATACTGCACGAAGTAATGGTAACGGATCTCGTCATGACGCGACGCGCAGTAACGGTCGATCCTTTCCTTGTCGTATACGGCATATTCCCCCCAGCAGGTGTTGTCGGCAGTGCCGTATTCGTCGCGGAGCGTACACCAGGCGGCGTATGGCTTGAGCCATTCCTCGTTGCGCGAGCAGAACTCGGCAAACTCCGGGCTGCCGGCGGTAGTCTCGCCCGTCTGGCGGTATATCTCATGAAGATATTGCTCCTTGGCCTCATTGACGCGCTCATAGTCGATCTGCGGGAGCTTGTTGAGCTCCTCTCCCAGCTTGCGGTAATGTTCGCGTCGCTCCGGGTCGGCGAGCACGCCGACAGCCTCCGGCCTCAGATACATCGGATGGAGGGCAAACGCCGAGTTGGCGCTGTATGGATATGAGTCTACCCATGTGCGCGACTTCGTGGTGTCGTTGACCGGAAGCAGCTGCAGGACGCTCTGCCCCGTCTTGTGACACCAGTCGGCCATAGGTTTGAGATCGAGGAAGTCGCCCACTCCGAAGTCTTTCTCAGTGCGGATGGCGAAAACAGGTATGGCTGTGCCAGCCCCGCGCCAGAATCTGTCGGCTCCGGCGAAACGCAGACCGTCGATGACTACACGCAGGCCAGGAAGATTCTCCGCGATGCCGTAGATGCGGTTGGGACAGTTTTCCCATTCCACCACCTCGCGGGTGGCTTTCTTCAATATCAGGAACTTGTATTCGAAAGGTGGCCTCAGCTGGGCAAGGGGCAGATTTATCTGCCATACGGGATATGCCGAGTCGTTGAGCAGGAGGGCCTCTGCCGGATTCCAGTTGCCGAGAAACTCACCCTCGCCGGATATTGCGAGACACTCGTCGGGACGCACCATCGGAGCGGCAATGCGCAGCTGCAGCGTGGCCGGCAGCGAGGGGAGCGGAAGGTCGCGGTGGGTGCGGTGAAGGATGCCGTCGGTGAAGGCTGATGAATAGAACGGCTTGTCGGCGGGAAGATCCTGCCAGGAGTCGAATATATCCACCCTCTCGACGCCGGCGCCAGCGATGAAACGGTGTGGCTCCCCCCATTCCATGCGCCAAGGGCGGTCGGATGCCTTTACAATAAACCAATAGTTGAAATTATCGACAGGTTTGTCCGTATCCAGCTCGAACGTCCACAGATCGGGGGCTCCGAGCTTCATCTCGGCGGCCTTTTCCGGATCGGAATCCCCGAGAGCGGGGATGCTGCCGCAGATATAGAGAGCCTCACCCCATTGGGTGTGGTAGTTGATATTGAATGAGATTCTCATGAGATATTTAATTTTGTTCTAAAAGTAATAACGAAAAAAATCGGGATTTGGTTTCGTCAGCCGGCGAAACCAGATCCCGAAAGTCAGGGTTATCCGCATTTCGACGTGCCGCACGACGTGCAAATCAGGCATCCCTCCTGATAAATGAGTGTCTCGGCGCCACAATGGGGACATTTCTGGCCGGTGGCGGCGGTGCCGTTGGGCAGGTATTTCTTCAGGGCACGCTCCACGCCGTTTTTCCACGTATTGATGCTCGTGTTGTCAAGCTCCAGGCCGCCTACAAGTTTCAGCACCTGGTCGATGGGCATCCCGTATCGTAGCACCCCGGATATGAGTTTGGCATAGTTCCAGAACTCCGGGTTGAATTTCTCGCTCAGCCCCTCGATGGTGGTCTTGTAGCCGCGCTTGTTGATAAACTGGAAGTCATATCGCTTGCGGCCGTTGGCATCGACAGCCTTTATTATCTTGCCGTTCGTGACGCTCTTCGGGCAGAAGATGCCGTCTTCGTCGTCGGCCAGACCGGTGAAGATCTCGTAAGGCTTTCCGTCAACCAGGCCTACGAAGGCTATCCATTTCTCCTTGTTGTTCTGGAAGCGGACGACGTCGGCCTCCAGCTCTGCCGGACGCTTGATCACATGGTCGGGAAGGTGGATGAGGCCGGCTTTGGGCGTGACGTTTTTCGGCAGCGCCTCCAGGACGTTGTTGCGCGAGCCGTCGCGATAGACGGTGCATCCCTTGCATCCGGCCTTCCATGCCTCCACATAGAGGTCGCCGACGAGCTCCTCGGTGACATCGGCCGGAAGGTTGATGGTGACGCTGATCGAATGGTCTACCCATTGCTGCACGGCTCCCTGCATCCTTACCTTCTCCATCCAGTCGACATCGTTGGCGGTCGCCTTGTAGTAGGGGGAGCGTTTCACGAGCTCCTCGATGGCTTCGGCCGACATGTTCTTCTCCTCGGGGATGCCGTTGACACGCATCCATTCCAGAAACTTGTGGTGGTAGACCACATATTCCTCGAATGCGTCTCCCACCTCGTCGACAAAATCTATCGTCACGTTGGGGTCGGTGGGATTCACCTTGCGCCTGCGTTTGTATACCGGCATGAAGACCGGCTCTATGCCGCTCGAGGTCTGTGTCATCAGCGAGGTGGTGCCTGTTGGGGCTATGGTCAGGCACGCGATGTTGCGCCGTCCGTTTTTCACCATCCTCCCATATAGGGCAGGATCGGCCTCGCGCAGACGTCCGATATAGGGATTGTCTTTCTCTCTTTCGGCGTCATAGATCTCGAACGCCCCGCGCTCCGAGGCCATGTCGACGCTTGATGAATAATACGCCAGGGCCAGCTCGCGGTGCACTTTCACAGAGAAATCGGTGGCCTCCTTTGTCCCGTAGCGCAGGCCCATGGCCGCGAGCATGTCCCCCTCGCCGGTGGTGCCGCATCCGGTGCGGCGTCCCTTGAGGGTCTTGCTGCGTATCTTCTTCCAGAGATTGAGCTCGGTGAGCTTCACCTCAGCGGTCTCTGGGTCGGATTCGATCTTGGCGATTATCGTGTCGATCTTCTCCATCTCAAGGTCGATGATGTCGTCCATGATCCGCTGTGCCTTGCCCGCGTGGATGCGGAAGAGGGGGAAGTCGAATTCCGCCTGCGGAGTGAAGGGGTTTTTCACGTAGCTGTAGAGGTTGATGGCCACCAGGCGGCAGCTGTCGTAGGGACACAGAGGAATCTCGCCGCAGGGGTTGGTGCTTATGGTCTGGAATCCGAGGTCGGCATAGCAGTCGGGAACAGACTGGCGTGTGATGGTGTCCCAGAACAGGACACCCGGCTCGGCGCTGCGCCAGGCGTTGTGGACAATCTTCTTCCACAGTGCCGACGCGTCGATCTCCTTGGTGACCACGGGCGAGTCGGAATCCACCGGATATTTCTGCTGATAAGGTGCGCCGCTAACGGCCGACTGCATGAAGGCGTCGTCGATTCTCACCGATACGTTCGCTCCGGTGACCTTGCCGGCCTCCATCTTGGCGTCGATGAAAGCCTCCGAATCCGGGTGCCTGATGCTGACGGTGAGCATCAGCGCCCCCCGGCGTCCGTCTTGCGCCACCTCGCGGGTGGAGTTGCTGTAACGCTCCATGAAGGGCACCAGGCCTGTGGAGGTCAGCGCCGAGTTCTTGACGGGGCTTCCTTTCGGACGGATGTGAGAGAGGTCGTGGCCGACGCCGCCGCGCCGCTTCATGAGCTGCACCTGTTCCTCGTCGATCTTGATGATGCCGCCGTAGGAGTCAGGCTTGCCGTCGAGGCCGATCACGAAACAGTTGGAGAGCGAGCCGACCTGGTAGTTGTTGCCGATACCGGCCATAGGGCTTCCCTGGGGTACGATATAGCGGAAATCGCGCATCAGCTCGAACACCTCGTCGAAGCTCATGGGGTTGGGGTAATTGTTCTCGATTCTGGTTATCTCTGAGGCCAGGCGACGGTGCATGTCGTCGGGGGTAAGCTCATAGATGTTGCCGTAGGAGTCTTTCAGCGCGTATTTTGTGGCCCATACGCGGGCCGCCAGCGCGTCGCCCTTGAAATATTCGAGGGAAGCGGCGTAGACTTCGTCGTAGTTGTAGGTGGGACGTGACATTTGTGTGATTTGTTCGGAAGATATATAGTTATTGCTGAATGCAATCGCTGAATGCAAATTTCGGAAAAAAAAGCGAGATTCGGTAATTTATATTTTGTGCGGGAGGGCCCGGATTATCCATTTTGGAATCATATTGTGCTGAAAATGAGGTGTTTAATATCGCAAATGGGTGTTGATAACTTTCTCAAATAAAAATTTCAGGCTCTGGGAAATGTGGCGAGATTTGTGGGTTATATAAAAAATAACGATATTTGCAGCGTGATAGAAGATGATAAAGACATAGCCGGGGGCAAAACGGTAGCGGATATTCTGGGGAGCGAGTTCAGGATTTACCGTCATCTGCCTGTAGAGAAGATTCCGGCCATCGATGAGCCGGTCAAGTTCACTTCCAACGCATCGATCTACATGCGTTGCGGTGAGTGTGCCGCCGACATCGACCTGATGAGTTTCAGAATCCAGGCTCCCTCCATAGTGAACATACGTGCCGGCCAGATACTGGTGGTCAAAAAGGTGAGCGAGGACTTCGACGCCTCCGTCATGGTTATGTCGAGGGAGATATGGGATGCCATATTCAATCTCGTCAAAGACTGCAAAAGCTATCCCATAGTAAGGCGTTATCCGGTGGCCCAGGTGCCTCCGGAGCTTATGCCTGTGCTTGATGACCTCTACGACCGTGTGGGTGTATTCCTGCGGGAGCGGGACAATCCCAATATCAAGGAGACCATGATTTTCGGACTCACCACCTTTTTCTTCCGTCGTGCACATACTTTCTACGACCGGTATGCCGACACCTATCCGACAATCCACAGCCGGGTGGTAGACCGGTTCGTCAGCCTGGTGCAACAGAATTTCCGCAGACAGCGTTTTCTTGATTTCTACGCCTCCAAGCTCGATATCACGTCCAAGCATCTTTCCCGGACGGTCAAGGCCCAGACCGGCCATACGGCTGTGGAATGGATAGAGCGTTACGTAATTCTTGAGGCGAAGGCGATGCTGAGGTCGTCGAATCTCACTGTCCAGCAGATTTCCGACGAGCTTTATTTCCCCTCACAATCGTTTTTCGGGAAATATTTCAAGAAGAGCACCGGGATGTCGCCCAAGGAGTTCCGCAACATGCTTGGGGGCGGCAACGTCTGAGTCCGACATGATTTAAAAATTCATTGTCGCTCAACCTTATGCGAAAGAAGCGTGTTATAAGGTAAAATCCGGAAAACGGCTGTAAGCCGCTGTTTCCGGATTGTTTGAAAGTGTATATAGGCTAAATCAAAATTATTTAAAAACTAAGGATTATGAAAAAGTTGCTTTACCTTTTGCTTCTTCTGCCTCTCGGGCTGTTTTCCTCCTGTGACGATGACAACGACATGCCGGATGTGACCATGAACGTATCCATGTCGAATGTGGTGCAGTATGACGGCATTACGTATGTAGTGGCAGGTGATGTCATCAAAGTGAACGGTGTCACAGTAAAGCCGGTCACCGGCGGCAATGCCGCGATAGCCGGTGGAGTCACCTATATATGGGACGTCTATACCAATGAGATGGCGATAGGCTACAGTCCGGTGGCTCCTTACGGTATCGACGTGCCGACGGCCACGGTGGGAGTCGGCAATCATCTTCTCGACCTGCGCATGGCCATTGTCCAGGTTGACAAGTCTGTGGCAAACGCGCTCATATCCTACCCGATAAAGGTCGTGGCCTCTGCTGACGACATACCGGATCCGGCTCCTGAGAAGGGAACCTACACGGCGTCAGCGACCGCGCATACCACCAAGTAGGATTTTCTTTCCGTTCCGGATATAGAGTCCGGGGCGTGTGGGAGCGGACAGCGGCAGCCCCTCCACGGTGTACCATGTGGAATCAGTACCGTCTGGGGAGTATATGGCGTCTACGGTGCCTGTAGGGGTCGCGAAGCTGCAAATGTTCTTCAGGGCCGAGGTGGCACACCCCGTGGTGCTGTCGAACAGCGGAGCGTTATACCAGCCGCTGAGATCGGTATCGAAGGCGTTGTATTCCATCCACCACCAGAAGAGGCCGTCTACACGCTCGTGGTCAAGAAGGGTAGCCACGAGGTCGCGTGCGAACGCATCCTGCCCTTCGTCAGAATAAGGATATTTGCCTGACAGGTCGTGCGACGTGCCGGGCACTTCCCATTTATAGGAGTAACCGGTCTCGACGATCATGATATCTTTTTCGGGGTATTCCTTCTCCACTGTGTCGAGGGCCTTGTCAAGCACAGGGAGGTCGCCATGGAAATAGGGATAGTAGCTCAGTCCGATGATGTCGTAGTCCACGTCCAGGCTGCGCATCCGGTCGTAGAAATTCGTCAGGGCATCCACCTGGGCCACGCGCTCCGTATGGATTATGATTCCGGCGTCGGGACACTTCTCGCGGCATGCCGCTATGGCGCTTCTCAACAGGCGTCCGAGGCGGTCCCAGTTGGCGTCGCTCCCCATGAAGGTCTTTTTCAGCGAGCTTTCCGGATCAGACGGTTTCCCCCAGAGCATGCCGTAGCTGATCTCGTTGCCGGGCTGGATGAAGTCGGGGGTGGCTCCGTTCTCTATAAGGTGGGAGAGCACCGATGAGGTATAGTCATGGATTTTGTCTATGAGCTGGTCGTCCGATAGGCCCTGCCAGGCAGCCGGCGTCCATTGTTTTGCCGGATCGGCCCAGGTGTCGGAGTAATGGAAATCGAGCATCAGCGCGAATCCGGCCTCCTTTATCTGCCGGCATAGCGGCGTGACGTATTCGAGGTCCTGGCAGGCGTTGGGATCCTTGTCGGGGCCGTCGTAAGCATCCGGGTCTACGAAAAGGCGCACGCGCATTGCGTTCATTCCCTCGTCGTGGAGATAGGGCAGAAGCTCTGCTATCGGCTTGCCGTCATGTGTTTTGTACTGTGCTCCGGCTTCGATGTATTCGGGCAGAAGCGATATGTCGCCCCCGGCATAACGGGGAGCAACGGCGCCGGCCAATGATATGACCGGCGCCGCAAATGAGAATATTATGGTTCTTGGATTCATCTTATGATTTCCGGAAGCCGGAATTTCAGTCGTCGAGTTTGTGGATCACGAGGCCCGAACGGAGCTTGGGCTCGAACCATGTGGTCTTGGGAGGCATGATGTTGCCGGAGTCGGCTATGGCGATGAGCTGGTCCATGGTGACGGGATAGAGGGCGAGGGCCATCTTCATCTCGCCGCTGTCGACACGACGCTTGAGCTCTCCGAGGCCGCGGATACCGCCCACGAAGTCGATGCGCTTGTCGGAACGGAGGTCGGTGATGCCGAGGATGTCGCGCAGGATGAGGTTGCTCGATACGGTCACGTCAAGCACGCCGATGGGATCCTTGTCGTCATAGGTTCCCTCTTTCGCGGTGAGTGAATACCACTTGCCGTCGAGATAGAGGGCGAAGTTGTGGAGATGCTCGGGAGTATAGATCTCTGTGCCTTTCTCCTCCACGATGAAGTTCTCGCGCACACGGTCGAGGAACTGCTCGGGTGTGAGGCCGTTGAGGTCGCGCACCACGCGGTTGTAGTCGATTATCTTGAGATGCGATGCGGGGAACGCAACAGCGAGGAAGTAGTTGTATTCCTCGTCGCCGCGGTGGTTGGGATTGTTCTTGGCCTTCTCGGCGCCTACGAGGGCGGCAGCCGCGCTGCGGTGATGGCCGTCGGCGATGTAGAGGTTGGGAATCTTTGCGAACTCCTCGGTGATTTTCTTGATGGTGTCGTCGTCGTCGATCACCCAGAGGGTGTGGCCGAATCCGTCGGGAGCCACGAAGTCATACTCGGGCTTGCCTGCGGTCACCTTGCGGATTATCTCCTCGAGGGCGGCGTTGTCGGGGAATGCGAAGAACACCGGCTCGATGTTGGCGTTGTTGACGCGCACGTGTTTCATGCGGTCTTCCTCCTTGTCGCGGCGTGTAAGCTCATGCTTCTTGATGCGTCCCTCCATGTAGTCGTCTACCCATGCGCCTACAACGAAGCCGTACTGTGTGCGTCCGTCCATTGTCTGGGCGTAGATGTAATACTGCTCCTTGGAATCCTGCACGAGCCATCCCTCTTTCTGGAATTTCTTGAAATTCTCCACGGCCTTCTCATATACCCTGGGGTCGTGCTCGTCGAAACCGGGCTCGAAGTCGATTTCCGGCTTTATGATGTGATAGAGTGATTTCTCGTTGCCCTCGGCCTCCTTGCGGGCCTCTTCGGAGTTAAGCACGTCGTAGGGACGCGACACTACCTGCTCTACGAGCTCTTTGGGGGGGCGTACGCCCTTGAACGGTTTTACTTTTGCCATGGTTGTCTGAAAAAGATTTAAGATTTAATATTATCTGATTGTTTTATTGATTGCTTTGTGCTTTCTGGAGGAGAGCTCTCCGTCAGCGGCCTCGCGCTCGCGGCAGGCGTCGCAGATGCCGTAGACGCATGTGGAGAAATAGGAGGGGGTGAAGCCGTCGACCTTCATTTCCGCAAGCCGGGAAAGCGTCTGGTTGTCGCGCACCTCCCTGACCTCCCCGCAGCGCATGCACACCAGGTGGAGATGGTTGGTGAGGGCAAGCTCATAGAGGGCATGGTGGGTGTCGATGAGAAGCCGCCTCAGGATTCCGCATTCGCACAGGAGCTCGACGGTGTTGTAGACCGTGGCCCTGCTGACGTGGAAATCCTTGTCGACCGCCTTGTGGAGCTCGTCGATCTCGAAGTGGGTCTTCAGGGATTGAGCGGTCTTCAGAATGGCGAAACGCTCCGGAGTCTTCCGAAGCCCTTTCTCCTCTATGAATTTTGTGAACAACTCTTCCACTCGGTATGTGATATGGGGATATGGAAGGCATATGCAGGCTCTTTCCGTCCCAATTTCACTGCAAAGATAATAGCAAAGCGGCAAATAAGCAAATAGAAAGGAAGTTATTTTCACAATGGAGGCCCGAGCCAACTTTTAAGGTTTTGGTTTGTTAGATAATCAGAGCGGCGCATAAGGCGTCGCCGTGAATGCAAATCATTAAATAATAGAGAAATGAAGAAATACAGATGTACGGTATGCGACTGGATATATGATCCGGCCGTAGGAGACCCGGAAGGCGGAATCGCCGCCGGCACAGCATTCGAGGATATTCCCAACGACTGGGTATGCCCGGTATGCGGAGTAGGGAAGGAAGATTTCGTAGAGGAGCCGGACTGAGCCTGCTCCGGAAAAGACAGATATGGAATAG
>DKYZ01000013.1:12212-34758 GCA_002493515.1 Porphyromonadaceae bacterium UBA7087
CTATTCCATATCTGTCTTTTCCGGGCTCTATGTCCGCCGGTGTCTATTTCTTGATTTTGTCTGCCATGATGAGTCCGCCTATGATCAGGACGCATCCCAGGTAGCCGAGAGGGAAGATCTGTTCCCCGAGCAGGAAATATCCGGCCACCATGGTGACGAGCGGCTGCACGTATAGATAATTGTTGGACGATACGGGGCCGAGTGCCTTCATCACCTCGTTCCACAGGAAGAATCCGGCGCATGAGCATATCAGCACCAGAAAGCCCATATTCAGCAGATACTGCGGCTGTGACATGTCGAAAAGGAGCTGGAGGTGGTAGGGCTCATTCTGGAGGAAGAGCAGAGGGCAGGCTGTCAGCACGCCGTAGAAAAACATCTTGCGTGTTATGAAAAGCGATGAATAATGGGGTGTGATACGTTTTATGGCGATAGTGTAAACCGCCCATCCGAGGGATGCGCTTAACGCGAGCAGGTCGCCGGCAGGGCGGAACTCGATGCTCTCGCCATGGCTGAATATTATACAAACCACTCCTATGAAGGCGGTGATGGATCCGAAGAGGACACCCATTTTCAGTTTCATGTGATAGAACACCACCATCAGCAGGGTCGTGAAGAGAGGGGATATCGAGGCAAGCATCGAGACGTTGGCTGTGGTTGTCAACTGTAGCGCATAGTTCTCGAGAATATAATAGAGGGAGCCGGAGCATACTCCGCAAAGGAGCATTGTCAGCTCGTCGCGCCAGGAGTTTGAGCGTATCCGCTTCCAGGTGAGGGCAAGCAGGATTAGATAAGCGCCGGCGAATCGGTAGACGAACATTTCGACGGGGGTGAAACCTCCGTTGACCATTAGTACTTTTGTGCTGAGGAACGATGTTCCCCATGCCAACATTACTGCTATTGCTCCGAGGTGGGCGAGGAGAGTGGTGTATTTGCGGGCCGATACAGGCCTTTTTGATGTCATCTCTGGGTTATGTTTAAAATGGGTTTGTGAATCAGATTGATATATAGAATTTGTGTCGGCTCAGGGATTTATATCCGCCGAAGGTGCGCCCTGTGGCGCATTCTGACAGGGATGACCAGAAATCTGTCACAAACTGAAACCAGTGGCAAGGAGTGTAGTCTAAGGAGTGGGGTTTGGTGTAATGTGCTTTCATATTATCTGACGGTATTTTGATATCGGTATGTTTTTAGGGCCTCGGGTTGGGGCCGGGATATTTTCGGCAAAGATAATATAAAAAACGGAAAGAATGAAATTTCATTCTTTCCGTTTTTAAGACTCGGCTTCCGCCTCGCCCCGTTATGGGAGCGCAATCGCTCCAGGCTGGCTCGGAGAGGGATGTCAGCGGTCTTTGTACATATCCTCGTAATAGCGCTCGTAGTCGCCGGATGTTATGTTGTCCATCCAGGCCTGGTTGTCGAGATACCAGCGGACGGTTTTCTCGATGCCCTCCTCAAACTGCAGCGAGGGTTCCCAGCCGAGCTCACGCTGGAGCTTGCGGGAGTCGATGGCGTAGCGCATGTCGTGACCCAGGCGGTCGGTGACGTAGGTGATGAGATGGTCGCTGTGTCCCTCGGGATTGCCGAGAAGACGGTCCACGGTCTTGATCACCACCTTGATAAGGTCGATGTTCTTCCATTCGTTGAAGCCTCCGATATTATATGTCTCGGCTGTCTTTCCTTCATGGAAGATGAGGTCGATGGCGCGTGCGTGGTCCTCCACGAAGAGCCAGTCGCGCACGTTCTCCCCCTTACCGTAAACGGGGAGCGGTTTTCCGTGTCTTATATTGTTGATGAAGAGGGGAATAAGCTTCTCCGGGAACTGGTAGGGACCGTAGTTGTTGGAGCAGTTGGTCACTATCGTAGGCATGCCGTAGGTATCGTGGTAGGCGTGCACGAAATGGTCAGAAGAGGCTTTCGATGCCGAATAGGGGGAATGCGGGTTGTATTTCGTGGTCTCAAGGAAGAACTCTGTGCCGTATGCATGGTGGTGTTGCGACGATGCGGCGGTGGTGAAGGGTGACTCCACGCCTTCGGGATTCGTGAGTTCAAGCGCTCCGTATACCTCGTCGGTCGAGATATGATAGAAACGTTTCCCCTCGTATTTCTCCGGAAGCGACTCCCAGTATTCCTTTGCGGCCTGGAGCAGCGCGAGGGTTCCCATTACGTTAGTGCGCGCGAAAGTGAACGGATCCTTTATGGAGCGGTCAACATGGCTCTCGGCTGCGAGATGGATTATGCCGTCGATTTCATTCTCCCTGATTATGCGGCGCATCTCATCGAGGTCGGCTATGTCGGCCTTCACGAATGTGTAGTTGGGCCTGTCCTCGATGTCCTTCAGGTTGGCGAGGTTGCCGGCATAGGTCAGCTTGTCGAGGTTTACGATTCTATAATCGGGATATTTGTTTACAAACAGGCGCACGACATGGCTTCCGATAAAGCCGGCGCCTCCGGTTATAAGGATGTTACGCTTCATTTTCTTTTATGTTTGCGATGCATTTCCTGAGTGAGTCAACCCAGTAGGGCACCTTACGGTTGAACGTGGATTTGTATTTTGTCTTGTCGAGGACGGAATATGCCGGGCGCACCACTTTCGAGGGGAATTCGTCGCTGTGGCAGGGACGTATGTCGCACGAGGTGTTGTCGGCAATTTCCGCAATCGCCTTGGTGAAGTCATACCAGGAGCAGACACCTTCGTTTGAATAGTGATATATTCCCTCGTTGCCCTCGAACCGCCGGTTCTCTATGATGTCGAAAATCGCGTCGGCCAGGTCCTGGGCATATGTGGGGGTTCCTGCCTGGTCGAACACTACATTGAGCTCCGGCTTTGAAGACGTCAGCGAGAGCATGGTCTTCACGAAGTTCTTTCCATATTCGGAATAGAGCCACGCCGTGCGGAATATCAGGGCCTTTACCCCGCTTTCGGCGATGGCCTGCTCTCCGTGGAGCTTTGTGAGACCATAGACGCCTGTGGGGGTTCCTTTCTGCTCCTCGCGGCAGGGGATGTTGTATGGCTCCTTACCGAACACATAGTCGGTGGAGATATGTATGAGGGTACCGTCGTTGGCCTTCACCGCGTCGGCGAGGATTCGCGGAGCCACGGCGTTGAGGGTCTCCGCGAAAGCGGCGTCATCCTCAGCTTTGTCCACATTGGTGTATGCGGCGCAGTTGATGATGACCCTCACGTCGTTGTCAGCCACCATCTTCTTCACAGCCTCGGCGTCGGTTATGTCAAGCTCCGCCACATCCGTGAATATGTAGTTGTCGTCTGAGCCGACGGCAGCATTGCGTATGCAGTTGCCGAGCTGTCCGTTGGCTCCGGTGACGAGAATACTGATCTTACTGTCCTGGTTCATATTAACGTGAATGGTGAGTCAAAATCCCTCAGGAAGGGATGACGGGTGTCTTTTTCCGAAAGAATGGCTTCGGCGGGGTTGATTCTCCAGTCGATGCCGAGAGTATCGTCGAGAATGGATATTCCCCCGTCGGCGCTTGGCTCGTAATAGTTGTCGCATTTATACTGGAACACGGCCACCTCGCTGAGCACCGAGAACCCATGGGCGAAGCCACGGGGCACGAAAAACTCGTGATGGTTCTCTTCGGAGAGTTCCACGGCCACATGTTTTCCGAATGTCGGCGACCCCTTGCGGATGTCTACGGCCACATCGAGCACACGCCCCTTGACGCATCTCACGAGCTTGGCCTGGGTGAAGGGTGGACGCTGGAAATGAAGTCCGCGCATCACGCCGTAGCTTGACATGGATTCATTGTCCTGCACGAAATCCACGGGCATGACCTTTGCATCGAATTCCCGCTTTGAATAGCTTTCGAAGAAATATCCCCTGGCATCGAGAAACACCTTCGGCACGATAATCACGGGTCCTTCTATATCCGTCTTTATAACTTCCATTAATCAAGATTTTTATCTCCGGTGTGCGCTATTTCGTCGACCACCTTCATAAGATATTGTCCATATTGGTTTTTCAGCATCGGGCGTGCCAGCTCCGTCATCTTATCCTTGGAAATCCATCCCTGGCGGTAGGCTATCCCCTCAAGGCAAGCTATCTTGAGACCCTGGCGCTTTTCGAGCACCTCCACATAGATCGATGCCTCGGCCAGGGAGTCATGTGTGCCGGTGTCGAGCCAGGCGAAGCCTCTCGGAAGCACTTCCACCTTGAGCTCGCCGTCATCGAGAAATTTCTGGTTGACTGTGGTGATCTCAAGCTCCCCTCTTGCGGAAGGCTTTATGTTGGCAGCCACGTCGACCACTTTGTTGGGATAGAAGTAAAGGCCGACCACCGCATAGTTGCTTTTGGGGGTGGCGGGTTTCTCTTCTATGGAAAGGCATTTGCCGGTCTTGTCAAACTCCGCCACTCCGTATCTCTCGGGGTCATCGACCCAATAGCCGAAGACTGTGGCCTTGTTCTCTTTCTCCACGTTGTCGACGGCGCGGCGCAGAATCTCCGTGAATCCGGCGCCATGGAAAATATTGTCGCCGAGCACCAGGCACGCGCTGTCGTCACCGATGAAGTCGCGCCCTATGATGAAGGCCTGCGCGAGTCCGTCAGGACTGGGCTGCTCGGCATAGGAGAGGGAGATGCCGTAGTCTGATCCGTCGCCGAGCAGGCGTCTGAATCCGGGGAGATCCTGCGGTGTGGAGATCAGAAGGATGTCGCGTATGCCGGCGAGCATGAGGGCTGATATGGGGTAATATACCATCGGCTTGTCGTAGATGGGAAGCAGCTGCTTGCTGACCCCTTTTGTGATGGGATAGAGGCGGGTTCCGCTTCCGCCTGCCAAAACAATTCCTTTCATATATATGGTGTTTGTTTGCAGAATAATTGAGAGTTTGTTTTCCTCCACGCGTAGCGTTGCCTATCTTTCCGCTCTCATGGGATTGTTGAGGAAATCCTCATAGGCCAGTCTGACGCCCTCCTCAAGTTCGGTGGAATATCTCCAGCCGAGAGCCGTAGCCTTGCTGACGTCGAGGAGCTTGCGTGGGGTGCCGTTCGGTTTCGACGTGTCCCATGTGATTTTTCCCTTGAATCCTACTGTGCGGGCCACAAGCTCCGAGAGCTCCTTGATCGAGAGCTCCTTGCCAGTGCCGGCGTTTACAGTCTCGTTGCCTGAGTAATTGTTCATCAGGAAGACACAGAGATTGGCGAGGTCGTCAACATAAAGAAACTCGCGCAACGGCGAGCCGTCGCCCCAGCATACCACCTCCTCGAGGCCTGCCTCCTTTGCTTCGTGGAAACGGCGTATGAGGGCCGGAAGCACGTGGGAATGCGTGGGATGGTAATTGTCGTTCGGCCCATACAGGTTTGTAGGCATCACCGAGATATAGTCGGTGCCGTATTGACGGTTGAGATACTCGCAGTATTTGAGTCCGGATATCTTTGCGAGAGCATATGCCTCGTTGGTCTTCTCCAGAGAGGATGTCAGCAGACAGCTTTCCGGCATAGGCTGTGGAGCCATGCGCGGATATATGCAGGAGGAACCGAGGAACTCGAGTTTCCTGCATCCGTTTTTCCAGGCTGCATGGATTACGTTCATCTCGAGCATCATGTTGTCGTACATGAAATCGGCCAGTGCCGACTGGTTTGCCTCGATGCCTCCTACCTTGGCGGCGGCGAGAAACACGTATTCCGGTTTCTCTGTGGCAAAGAAATCGTTGACGGCTGCCTGGTCGATAAGGTCAAGCTCCCTGTGGGTCCGGGTTATTATGTTGGTGTAGCCTTGGCGTTTAAGTTCCCGCACTATGGCGGAACCGACCATGCCTCGATGGCCGGCGACATATATTTTAGCGTTTTTCTCCATCATTCTATGATGCTTGGGGCGTGTCGGACCTCCGTTTCCCATTGTCTCCATGAAGTCCGGATTGTCCATAATCGCCCTGAAATTGAGAGTTTGTGCAAATTTAGTAAATTATTTCGTCTCTGACAAATATATGAAGCGGCAACGTCTGCCGCGGCTGTTATTTGGGTATTAGGCGGGAATTTGCTAACTTTGACAAAAATTGTCACCGCCAGCAGGTATGCCATCGGGCCAACCGGGTGCGGATTTCGCAGGTATTGAGATGAACACCATGTAAACTTGCTTTATAATATGTTGAGAACTAATCTTTTATTGGCAGCGGCCATATTGCCGCTCGCAGTATGTGCCTATACGGTGGAGAGCCCCGGCGGTGTGACCGTCGTGACCACTTCCGTCACTTCCGACGGACGCCCGGTCTACAGCGTGACTCATAAAGGGAAGACGGTCATCGAGAACGCCCCGCTCGGGCTGTCGACCGATATCGGCGACTTCACCAAAGGGCTGAGGGAGACCGGCGGCGAGTCAAAAGACCTTCGGTATTCATATTCCCAGGACAAGGTCAAGAGGAGCTTCATTGATGTCTCCGCGCGACGCGCCACGGTAAGCTACGGGGGGCCGGATGGAAGGCGCATGGATGTGGAATGGCATGTGGCCGACAACGACGTGGCTTTCCGCTATCATCTCCCCAAGCAGCAGGGCAAGGCGTCAGCCGTGGTGAGCGCTGAGGCAACGGGTTTCTCTTTCCCAGAGGGAACGAAGGTCTACATGACACATCAGAGCGACCCGATGATAGGGTGGAAGCGCACAAAGCCGAGCTATGAGGAGTATTATATTGTAGACGCGCCGCTCGGCACTCCATCACAATATGGACGAGGATTCACTTTCCCGGCACTTTTCAAGACGCCTGACGGCATATGGACCCTTCTGACCGAGACTGATGTGGACGGATATTACTGCGCTTCCCATCTGAGCGATTACGATGGAAAGGCATATACCATAGCATATCCTATGGATGAGGAGAATAACGGCAACGGCAAATCCGCGCCGGGCATAGCCATACCCGGCAAGACCCCTTGGCGCACGCTTTCGTTTGGCGATACGCCTGCTCCTGTGGTGGAGACAACCATCATGTATGACCTTGTTGAGCCCCGTTACCGTGTCGGTAGATATGCGCGTCCTGGAAAAGGCACATGGAGCTGGATTCTATGGCAGGACGGAAGTATCAATTACGATGACCAGGTGCGTTTCATTGACCTGGCTCATGAGTTGGGGTATGATAATGTGTTGATAGATTGTTATTGGGATACAAATATCGGGGAGGAGAGGATGAAGGAACTTATCGGATATGCCCGCTCGAAGGGGGTGAAGCCGATACTGTGGTTCTCGTCGTCTGGCAGCTGGAACGACATCGAGCAGAGCCCGGTCAACCGGATGGATCGTCCGATTGTGCGCAAAAAGACAATGCGCTGGCTTCGCGACAACGGAGTGGACGCGATAAAGGTAGATTTCTTCGGAGGTGACAAACAGGAGACGATGAGGCTATATGAGGATATACTTAGCGATGCGGCGGACTATGGCATTGACGTTATATTCCACGGTTGCACAATGCCTCGCGGATGGGAGAGGATGTATCCCAATTATGTCGGTTCGGAAGCTGTTCTTGCGTCTGAGAATATGATATTCTCGCAGGAGTTTTGCGACAAGGAGGCTCTCCATGCAACCCTCCATCCATTCATCCGCAATGCAGGGGGAATAATGGAATATGGAGGCACGTTTCTCAACAAGCGTATGAACAAAGGAAATGACGGAGGCAATGTACGACGCACTACCGACGCTTTCCAGCTCGCCTTGGCGGTGCTCTTTCAGAATCCGGTACAGAATTTCGCACTTGCCCCTAACAATCTCAGTGATGCGCCTTCGGAAGCCATAGCATTCATGAAGGAGGTGCCGACGACCTGGAACGATACCCGATACATTGACGGCATCCCGGGTAAATATGCCGTTGTGGCCCGGCGTCACGGCTCCGATTGGTATGTGGCAGGCGTCAGCAACCTCGACAAGCCTGTGAAGCTTGACCTCGACCTAAGTGAGCTGTCAGATGCCGGGGCTGTAGCTACGCTTATCAGCGACGGGGGTGCCGACGAAGTGACGCGCGCGAACATTACATTGAAGAATCCGGCAAAGACGCAGGTAATGCTTCGCCCGGCATCCGGATTCGTCATTAAGACCCACTCGAAGTAGGAATCTGCAAACAACAAGTGAGATCCGGAAAATTGTAACGGAATTTTCCGGATCTCATTTGTTATATGGAGATAATGGTAATTTAGATTTTATATGAAGGTAATTGTTGGTTTCGAGGAGTTGAGCGGCGAGATAAAGGGCCGTTTCAACCAGGAAGTGGCTTTCGAGCATGTCTCCGACACAGAAGCCAAGGTGACATACCGGAAGAAGGTAATGTTGGTGTCAGTACCGGTGTCTGTGAATCTTACTGTCGCTGACGTCAGTGGGGAGAGCGTGTCGCTCCGTTACCACATGATGGCCGGGGTCGACCAATTGATTTCATGGGTACTGAAATCGGTGAGCGGTAGAATTCCTGAGCTTAAGGATGCGTTGCGTATCGACGGCGACACCTGCTCGATCGATTTCTCGGAAGTGAAGGGCGCCAAGTCTTTCACAGAGAATTTCGTGATACGCGATATCCGGTTTATGGAAAAGGGCATCGAGGCCGACCTTTGTTTCCGTCACAACCGGGGTTGCCATGCCGAGATAAAGCGGATGCTTGACAAGCTTGTGGATGAGATCGACGTGGAAGAGACAAGGGAACAGCCGGAGAAGGTGGTGAAGCTGGAATTGGCGGAAGCCGCCGCCGGCGATGCGAAAGACGGTACAAATGAAAAGGTATGGCTTTCCAAGTTTAAGCAGACGCTGAGAAAGTTTGCCGAGAAGTATACGCCTGCCGGACTTATGGAGAAACTCAAGAAGTCGGGCAAGGATATGGGCGTTAAGCTTGTGTATTATGTGCTTCTGCTCTATTACTCGCTGCTTGACGGCAAGGTGCCGTTGAAGGACAAGCTCATCGTTGTGGCGGCCCTTGGGTATGTGATTTCTCCGCTCGACTTCATACCGGATTTTGTAGTGGCCGGTTTTCTTGACGATATGTCTATAGTAGCGTTCGCGCTACATAGAATCAAGTCGAATGTCACTCCGGAGGTAGAGCGTCAGGCTCTCTCCAAGCTTCAGGAATGGTTCAAGGTCGATAGCGCCCCCAAAATGGAGTTTTAACACGTTCAGCGGATTATCCAGGGGGTGAGGGAGCGTGCCTTGGTGTCGAAGTTGACTCCTATTCGGAATATTGTCTTTCCGGAGGCGAGCCAGGGTACGGCGTAGCCGCGTTGCTCGATCTGGTCGATGGCTTCCTGCGCCGTGCCGTCGGTCTTGAACTCGAAGACGTACACGAATCGTTCGGTGACCACCACCATGTCGCTTCGTCCGCGTGCGGAGTGGATCTCGAGTCCGGCCATGAACCCCATCAGTGTGAACACGAGGTACACCGCATTTTGGTAATGGGCCTCCATGTTTCCTCGCGGGTCGAGGTTGAGGGTCGCCATGAGCGCTTCCAGGCGTCTCATGAATCCCTCCGGGTCGCCCTTGATCACGTCGTCGCGGAACTTCAGCATCGAGAGTGAGCTTCTCAGTGTCATTTTCTTTGCGTGCCGGTTGACGATGTATCTGTACAAATATTCGAGGAACCCCTTCTTCACCTCGAGATTCGGGAAACCGAGCATGTATGACTGTCTTTCCGCATCCCATTCCTTTATGGAGAGATACCCTGTCTGGAACAGCAGTGCTGTCGGGTCGTCCATGAATGAATCTATCTGTGACAGTGTGGATTTCTCCACCTCCATGTCCTGAAGTGCCTCAAGCTCGTATTCCTGGTTGGTCAGCAGCCTCGCCAGGAACGAAGGTGTGCCGGTGCTGCACCAGTATGGCTCGAATTTCCTGTTCCTGAACGCACACAGCAGTGAGTATGGATTGAATAAGTCAAGATGTCTGTCGGAGAACTGGTATCCGTCATACCATTCCCTCAGCCTGTCCAGGGCCTCTTCGTATGTTATCGAGTATCTCTCGGCGATACCCGTGATGCCCGTCGTGAAGCTTTCCCTCATCTCCCTCTCCGTAATCCCGCATATTGCCTCGAAGTCCTCCGACATCGTTATGTCGAGGAGGTTGTTGAGCCCCGAGAATATTGTCATCCTGCTGAACCGCGTTACGCCCGTCAGCATGGCGAACTCGATATGCCTGTCCTTGCTTTTCAGGTTGGAATAGACGGCACGCAGCTCGTTGCGGAAGCTCTCCGACAACTCCATGTCGAGAATCGATTCCGTCAGGGGCTTGTCGTATTCGTCGATCAGTATGACAACCTTTTTGCCGGTGATTCTGTGGGCGTTCTCGATGATGTGTCCGAAGCGCAGCGCGAAAGTCGGGGCCGGCTCTGAAATCGAGTATTGTTCCTCCCATGCCTTCAGCATGTCGTCGATAATGTAGTGCAGCTCTTCCGGAGTGTCGTATTTAGAGGTGTTGAGGTCGATATGTAGCACCGGATACGGCTCCCACTCATCGGTGAGGGAGTCGATGGCGAGCCCCTTGAAAAGGTCGCGGCGTCCCCTGTAGTATGCCTCGATAGTTGACAGCAGCAGGCTTTTCCCGAATCTGCGCGGACGGCTCAGGAAATAATATTTACCCTCGCTTATCAACTTATGGATAAGGTCGGTCTTGTCGATATATAGGTAGCCTTCGGTCCTGATTTCCTCGAATGACTGGACCCCGATCGGATATTTCAACATTTTGTTCTCCATGACGATGGCATTTGTTATGCAAATCTACAAAAAAAGATTTAACCGGCCAACGCCTGTCTTGATTTATTATTTCCCGATAGTATCGATCACCACAACCGGGCGTTGTGTGGCTGCCTCAATCAGCGGGCCGAGATTGCGCACCGCCTCTTCCCGGGCCTGCTTCACATATCCCTTGCGGTATATTGTGTTGCGGAAATTATGCTCCACTTTCCTTTTGATTTCGTTCTCCTCGGCAGTGGTGAAATTCGTGCTGCCCAGAAAACGGTCGTTCCAGGTATCGATTACCTCGTAAGACCCTGGCTCAGTCGACTCGTATATCTCCACAATCTCGGGCGGAAGCGCCACTACCAGGGTGTCGCCGCGCTCCTCCATCCTTAATTTCTCCAGGTCGAAAGAGATGGAACCCCTCACCGTCTCTCTCGCGAAGAGATGGCGCGGCCCCTTGCTTGCCTTTACCGGAATGTCCTCGATGAACTCTACCGCACAAAGGCGCAGCATCGGAGATATGTCGGTCACCTTCGCCTTCTGCATCCTAACGTTGCTGTCATCGTCAGGAAACGATGTGAATTTCCAGACCAGAACCCCGATTACAGCCACTATGGCTGCAATCGCAGTCCATTTTATCGCGCTTATAACTTTCAATGCCTTCATGATTCATGATGTCTTAATCAGTGAAACTTACAATGGCGGTATACCCGTTGCTTGCCGCCATCTGCTCGAAGTATGACGCCGCACGGTTTTTCGCTGTCGCCACCAGAGCCGCCTTGAAATCAGGGTTTCCCTCAACTTCACGTTTCAAAGCAGTGTTCATGTTCTCCTTGAGGGCCGCCCGCTCCTGAGGGTCAATCTGTGAGCGAAGTCCCGTCACGCGGTAATGCTCCTCACGTATGGCCATGTCGCGTCCCACAAATTCCGTCTGCACCGGCGGTAAGGTGATATGGATTGTCTTATTCCCGGCATCTGCCTTCACGTCATCCTCTCCGAGACGGCTCATGTCGATATACGCCCTCAGGTAGGTGGAATATGAATATGCCGCCTTACGGTCGCCGATCTTCAGCTTGGCGATCATTGCGTTGGCCGCCTGTCGCGGGTTGGTGGCGTCGCGCAGCCGGGGATCATCGATGGAGGCCATCTTTGAGATTTCCATGCCGGCGAGCGTCAGTTTATTGACCGATCGCATCTCGGAAAGGAATATCCTTTCCGTTTCCTCCCCTTGGTCTTTTTTGCCGCATGACTGAAACGCCAGGGCAGCTGTGGCTGTAAGAAGCAGGGTTATGATGTAGTGTCTCATATAGATTGTTTGTTTTCTGTTATAACGTGAAAAAAGTAAAAACTTGACTTAAAAATTAGATATGTTTCTTTAAAGATGTTAATTTTGCAGGAAAATACGCTAATCACAAATCACCATAAGTCATGAAAAGAAAGCTCACGGTGTTTGCGATGCTCGCGGCGGCCGCTGTTTCGTCTACGGTCGCCATGGGCGTCGATGTCCAGACCCTTGCATATTCGACATCCGACGGCGCATCAGGTTTAAGGCTTGCCTGGCGTCCCGATACCCTTTCGCAGTGGATACCCCTGAATTACGATTTCGTGAAATCCGATTTCGGCCCGTGGGGATCGCATAAAAAGATGTTCAGGCCGAAGCTTGTGCTCGACCGCAACAGCGGCCGATGGACTGCCACATGGGAGGCGACGCCAGAGGGCGACGTAGTGGCTTTTGCCACTACAGACAACTTCGCCGACTGGACACCTCAGAAATATTTCGCGTCCGCGCTCGACCTGCCTCGCGACATAATTCCTGCCCGAATGCCCGTGCCTGTCAGGACCCGTATCAACGGAGAGGAGGTGGAAGGATGGATGCAGCCGATGCCGGAGGAGACCATAGCATCAATCAGAGAATACGTGAAGAAACGTCAGGATCTCGCGGCCCTTTATAGCGAGCAGGCGAAGGACGACGCCTCACGTTTTGCCGGTCTCGGCCCCGTCAGTGTAAGCATACATCCGCGCCCGGAAGATGCCAAGGCTATATCCGACAAGCTCATAGGCATTTTCTTCGAGGATATCAACTATGGGGCCGACGGCGGACTGTATGCGGAGCTGATACAGAACCGCGATTTTGAATACAGCCCTTCAGACCATGGCGGATGGGACAGCATGACCGCCTGGACCACGTCTGGCGACGGAGTGGCTACGGTAATGGACAGGAACCCCATACATCCCAATAATCCCAACTATCTTGCGGTGGAGACTTCCGCTCCTGGCTTTGTGGTCTCCAACGATGGTTTCGACGGCATACCAGTAAGGAAAGGGGAGGCCTACCGCTTCTCGCTGCGGCTACGCTCCGAACACCCTGTGACTCTGGAGGTCAGACTCACGGCGGATGGAAGGACTATCGCTTCCGGAAAGGTGAAGTATGGCGGCAAAGGATGGAAGACCGGCAGATGCACACTCAAGGCAAAAGCCTCGGCCGACAACGCCAGGCTGGAAATCATGTTTCCCCAGACTCAGGGCACACATATTGATATGGTGTCGCTTTTCCCGGCAAAGACCTTCAAGGGAAGAAAAAACGGACTGCGTGCCGATCTGGCGAAGTGTCTTGCCGACCTCAGGCCTAAGTTCGTAAGGTTCCCGGGAGGATGCGTGGCCCACGGCAACGGCATCGACAACATCTACGACTGGAAAGGTTCGATCGGCGAGCTGGAGGAGCGCAGGCCGCTTTCCAATCTTTGGGGTTATCACCAGACGCGCGGACTGGGTTATCACGAATATTTCCTTTTCTGCGAGGATATAGGGGCCGAGCCGCTTCCTGTGCTTGCCGCGGGTGTCCCTTGCCAGAACTCTGGCAACAAATCAAGATACTCCACGTGTGCGCTCGACACATATGGCCAGCAGAACGGTATCCCGATGGATGACATGGACGCCTACATACAGGATGTGCTCGACCTCATCGAGTATGCCAACGGGCCTGTGGATTCGGAGTGGGGCGCCAGGAGAGCTGCCGCGGGGCATCCGGAACCCTTCAATCTCAAATACGTGGGAATCGGCAACGAGGATATGATAACCGAGGTCTTCGAGCCACGCTTCAGGATGATCTACGATGCCGTTAGGGAGAGATATCCTGAAATCACAGTCATAGGCACAGTCGGGCCTTTCTACGAGGGCGCCGACTACGAAGCCGGGTGGAAGCTGGCACGCGAACTCGATGTCCCCATTGTCGACGAGCATTATTATGTGGCTCCCGGGTGGCTCATCTACAACCGCGACTACTATGACAAATACCCCCGTGGCGGCACTAAGGTATACCTCGGCGAGTATGCCAGCCATCTCCCGGGACGTCCGAGCAATGTGGAGACAGCCTTGAGCGACGCCCTGTATCTCACCGACGTTGAGCGCAACGCCGATGTTGTGGCAATGACCTCGTATGCTCCGCTGCTTGCCAAGAAGAGGCATACCCAGTGGAATCCCGACCTGATTTATTTCGACAATACCTCTGTGGCTCCCACAGTGGAATATTATGTGCAGAAAATGTATGGCAACAACAGCGGGCAGACCTATGTGCCTTCTGATGTTACCGTAGGGAGCGATGACATGAAGGTCAGGGCACGCATCGGCGTCTCGATTGTGGATGACGCCGATTCAGGCGACAGGATACTTAAACTGGTCAACATGCTTCCTGTCGAGGTAAATGCCGATATAGACACCGATGCGCTCGGAGTCAGCCCGGGAGTCTATAACGCCACTTTGCTGAGCGGCGACCCTGCCGACACAGGGGCACGTCCTGTGAAGACAAAAATCAGCTTGCCGTCCGTAAAGCTTCTCCCTTATTCCTTTACTGTGGTCAGGCTGAGGAAATGATATCTTGAAGAATCATGATAAAAGGCCGGGGCAATCCCGGCCTTTTTATGCTTATTTGCGTTTCACTTCATCCACTCCCTCGATTGCGGAAATGTGGCTTATGACGGTCTCGAGCTCGGAATAGGAATGCACTCCGAATGAGATTGTGCAGGTGACGATGGAATCGGTGGTGTCGGTGTTGAAACTGCTCATTGTCAGGTGAAGCGTATTGGTGATGCACTCCACCAGGTCGATGAAAAGATGGTAGCGGTCCACAGCCTTCACTACGATTGTCACTGGATACAGTTTGTCGCATGCCTCGAAATCCACCGACACGATGCTGTCGCCGAACTGGGAGGCAAGGCTGACCGCCGTGGGGCAGTCGCGTTTATGTATGGTGATCTCGCCGTCGGCATCTCTGAATCCTACTACGTCCTCGCCCGCTATTGGATCGCAGTACTCGCAACGGTGAAACTCAGGCGCCGGAAGCGACGCCAGATACTCGCTGATGGCCTGGCGCGCCTTGTACGACACTACGGCCTCGTGCCAGTCGGGGAGGGGATGACATTCCGGATCTGTGAAAATCTCCACCACGTCGCCGCGCCTCAGGGGAGCTTTGACGGAGGAGAGGAAGCCGTTGATACGAGCGTATTTCGCATGCTCGCCCAGCTCCGGCTTAACCTCGAAGGCGAAGTCGAGCACTGTCGATTTCTGGGGAAGCACCACCGGACGCCCCTTGGGCGTGAAGGTCATGATGTCGTCGTTGTAGAACGATGCCACCACCTTCTCTATGAAATTGGTGCCGTCCTTGCCTTGCGAGGCTATGTCGCGAAGCACGTCGCGGAACTTGTCGATCCAGCAGCTCCGGGCGCCTCCACCTTTGTCGCCTTCCTGGTCGGCCATGCATCCCAGTCTGGAATGTCGGATCATGCGCTCGCTGCTGATATGCACCTCCTGCCATCTTCCGAAGTCGGCAAGCAGCTTCACGTGGAAGCTCTGATAGCCGTTTTCCTTGGGGGAATCGATGTAGTTGACTATTCCTCCGGGTTTCTCCTTGAAGCGGTCGGTCAGCACGGAGTATATTTTCAGGGCCATGTCTTTTTCGGAGATTCCGTAAGTGTCGGGAAAGACGATTTCCGTATAATGGCGGTATTTGAGGTGGTTGAAGTCATCGCCATACTTGTGCATCTTGCGCCATACGCTGTAGGGCCTCCGGTAGTCGGTGTATATGCGTGCCTCGATGCCGGCTTTGCGCAATGTGTCGCGGATTTCATCGCGAAACACTTTCAGACGCTGGCTTTGGGCCTGCTCATCGCGCCTGATGAGCGACTCGATCTCCTCATATTCATGCTGGCAGCGGAACCTCATGCTGAGGTTTTCCAGCTCGGTCTTTACGTTATAGAGGCCGAGGCGGTTGGCGAGAGGGGCGTAGAAATAGTCGGTCTCGCCGGCGATCTTCATCTGTTTGTCTGGGCGCATCGACGACAGTGTGCGCATGTTGTGCAGACGGTCGGCAAGCTTCACGAGCAGGGCGCGCACGTCATATTGCACCGAGTCAAGCATCTGGCGGTAGTTGTCTACCTGCTTGGAGTCGGTGTAGACCTTTTTCTTCTTTTTCGTGACGACGCTCACGAGAAAGGCCACATCCTCTCCGAAGCGTTCACGTATGTCGTCGATTGTATATGGTGTGTCCTCCACCACATCGTGGAGGAAGGCTGCGATCACGGGGTTGGTGTCGAGCATCAGCTCCTCTGCCGCAATCGAGGCTACGGCGATGGGATGCAGGATATATGGCTCACCCGTCTTGCGTTTCTGTGGGGCATGCGCCTCGCGCGCGAGCTCGAAGGCTTTGTGGAGCATCTCCATTTCGCCTGGCGATGTGCGCTGCGACATCACGTCGAACACATGGTTGGCTCTCTCCTCTATAATTTTGTCATAATCGGTGTCTGTCTTATCTTTGGGTACGGATTTGTCCATTGGCTTTGGGTATAGTGTTTGTTTTAGACCCCTAAAATTAGTAAAAAAAAGGATAATTGACAAAAAATTGTGTGGAAAGGGTGTGTTTAGTAATTTTGCAGTGTGAAAAAAAGGAAAAATTCAGATAGATGAGAGCTGCAGATGAATTTACGAGGCAGAGGATGCTGCTGACAATGGAATATGAACAGGAGCGCAAGGCATTCCGCGAGCTGGGCGACCGCCTGGGCGTTCTGCGGCTCGTGGATAGAGGCAAGGCCCGCTGGCCTTTGGTAGTGGGACGCAACTGGTATAACTCTCTCAACCAGCGCGTTGTGGAAGTGACTATGGAGGGGGAGCCTGACGAGGACGATGGCTTCGAGTACGGACGCCCCGTGTCGTTCTTCACAGTAGAGGACCATGGCGACCAGAAGTTGCGCCACATAATGACCGGCACTGTCAGTTTTGTCGATGGTGCGCGTTTGGCCGTGGCTATTTCCGACAGTGATGACCCCGGTCGTCTTTCCGTGGAGAAGGGGCTTGGGATCATGCTTTCCTTCGACGAGACCACTTATCGGGCTATGTTTGATGCTCTCGACCGTGTGGCAGTTGCCAAAGGACGGCTCGGACAGCTGAGGGATGTGGTGTATGCCGCTCAGAAGGCCGGAGAGCTGACTATGCCTCCCATGAGGTTCCCTTATCTCAACGATATGCAGGAGCGTGCTGTCAACAAGGTGCTTCGGGCCAAGGATGTGGCGATTGTCCACGGGCCTCCGGGCACAGGCAAGACCACGACCCTCGTGGAGGCCATCCACGAGACGTTGCGGCGCGAGACGCAGGTGATGGTGTGTGCGCAGAGCAACATGGCCGTCGACTGGATTTGCGAGAAACTGGAGGAACGCGGCATAAACGTGCTCCGGCTCGGCAATCCGTCGAGGGTTAACGACCGTATGCTTGCCTCTACCTATGAGCGCCGGTTTGAGTCGCATCCGGATTATCCCGAGCTTTGGAGTGTACGCAAGGCCATAAGGGAGTTGCGGGGTGCGCGACGCGGTTCCGACAGATGGCATCAGAAGATGGAGCGTCTCCAGGGCCGTGCCACTGAGATTGAGTTGCGCATCAATGCCGCCCTGTTTGGGGAGGCGAGGGTCGTGGCCTCTACGCTCGTGGGAAGTTCGAGCCGTATGCTGGAGGGTATGAGATTCTCCACTTTGTTTATCGACGAGGCGGCTCAGGCACTTGAGGCGGCATGCTGGATTCCGGCGCGGCGAGCCGGAAGGATGATCCTGGCTGGCGACCACTGTCAGTTGCCCCCTACAGTGAAATGTTATGAGGCAATGCGTCAGGGTCTTGGCAAATCCCTTATGGAAAGGATTGTGGAAAACAAACCGGAGACAGTGACGCTGCTCACGATGCAATACCGTATGCATGAGGATATTATGCGGTTTCCGAATGAATGGTTTTACGGGGGGCGCATGACGGCGGCTCCGGGCGTGAGCTCCAGAGGTATTCTCAGTTATGACACTCCGCTGGTGTGGGTCGAGGCGAGTGAGGATATGGATGCCGACGCTTCGGAAAGTGATGCCGTTCCGCAGTGTCGGGAGGAGATAGCGGGAGAGAATTTCGGCAGAGTCAACCGTGGTGAGGCCGAACTCGCGTTGAGGACTCTGCTTGGCTACCTGGAGCGGATCGGAAAGGAGAGGGTGATTCGGGAGCGGATAGATGTCGGGCTTATCTCGCCATACAAGGCGCAGGTGCGCTATCTTCGCCGGCGTGTCCGTCAGGATTCCTCGTTCAAGCCGTTCAGAAATCTGATAAGCGTCAATACGGTCGACGGTTTCCAGGGTCAGGAACGTGATGTCATTGTCATATCCATGGTGAGGAGCAACGAGGAGGGTCAGATCGGTTTCCTGCGCGACCTGCGCCGCATGAACGTGGCCATGACGCGTGCCCGCATGAAACTCATCATCATCGGTGATTCATCCACGCTGTCGCGCCATCCTTTCTACCGACGTCTCCATGAATCGGTCGTTAATGGGGAATAGTCTCCTTTGACGGCGTTTGAATTTGCGTTGATAGAGAAAAGGCCCGCGTCGAAACGCGAGCCCTTTGCATTGTATCTCTTTGGATAGCTTATTTGCAGAACTTGATCACTCCGGATTTGGAGACTGCGATGTAGTTGCCGGCCGCAAGACCGGCCATGGAGATTCGGCCGCCGTCTGCGCGAACCTGCATGACAGTCTTTCCGCTCATGTCGTATACGCGGAGAGTGTCGCCTGCCGTCACGCCGTTGATGATCACCTCGTCGCCTGCAAAGTTGATTCCCATGCCGTTTCCGGCTGCAACGTTCGATACGCCTGTGCCAATGTGTTTGGCATAGTGATAGGTGTAGACGTCATACAGGGCAAGCTCGTCGTCATTCAGGTTGATGACGTACATGGTGTCCTCGTCGATGCGGTTGTTGATGTTGTTGAATACGAAATTGTCGTCAACATTCTCGGGATCGTAAGGATAATATACGTCGGATGCGCTCTCGTTAAGGAAAGTGTAGACGTGTTTTTCCTGGGGAGTGCCGCTGGAGGCTATGCATTCCTCGGTCTCGCAGAGTCCGTTCTCATCATATGTATACGTTGTATAGAAAGACTCTTTCATTGCTGTCGGATCCTCGCCGTAGGAGTCGGCAACCAGGTCTGTGCGTTTCGTCAGACGTCCGTCTGTGTCGTATTCGTAAGCGACCTGGTTTGTCTCCGTGATTATGCTGGGGTCGAAGAAATCATGTGTGAACCCGCGGGTTCTTTCGAGGAGCCGTAAATCGTTGTATTCGTAGTCCACGTATTGGAACTCGGTCTCTTCATCGGAGCCGAACGACGCCATGTAGGTGGTCTCTTTCACGAGGTCGCCCTCTGCGTTGTAATCGTATTTGATTGTGCCCCCCTTGAGATAGCCGCCGGCGCCGCTCCATCTGTCGATATTGTAGTTCTCGCGCTGGGTCATGCGCCCCATCGCGTCATACTGGAACTCAAGGTAGAACACTTTGGTGAAGTCTTCTTCCCCATCGAGGAGCTGGTAGCATTCCGTTGTAGCAAGCAGGCCGATCTCGTTGTAGATGTACACGTAATAATAGATGCCTATCTGGTCGTCATAGTCGGCGCGGGTCACCTGACCATAGTCATTGTAGGTGTAGACAGTGTGGTCGTTGAAGGCAGACGTGATCTCCGAGAGGACGTCGTTGGCTGAGGCCGGGAGGGCGGCAGCCGCGAGGAGAGCTGTCAGAAGTGGTAGTGTTTTCTTCATGCAGTTTGGTTTTTGGTTATTGAATTGTTTTAACGGCGGCAAAATTATAAAAAATATTTGACACGCAGAAACATAATTTAAGAAATGAACGCACAACCACGTTATATTTGGGAATAATTATGCTTGTGTTTATCTTTTTATTTCATGCATTAGGCATGATTCTGATTGTATAATTATAATTTATTGGGCATTCCGGTGTCGTGTCAGAGGTTGTTGCCTTGACATTTGTCAAAAAGAAAAAAATCTGTGAAAGCCAGTCGTTCGTGGGTGTTATTTCTTGTGTGAGGTTATTCGTGAGGCGAAATACTGGTTGAAGACGATGCCTGCTATGATGAGTGCCAGGCCTACATAAGTGGTGGGCATGATGGGTTCCCCGAGCACCATCGAGATGAGGAAAAGCGACAGGAACGGCGCCAAATAGCACATCTGGTTGACGAGAGCCGGGTTTGGCGTGATTCTGACGGCGATTCCGAAGCAGATGAACGGGATTCCCATCTCGAACGCCCCTGCATACATTCCCGAAAGCAGACCCTCGGTGGAGGGAACCTCAAGCGGGATGAAGAGCGAACCGACCGTCAGATAGGCGAGGCCGAACATGAAGCTCAGGAACAGGCTCACGCTCTGGGGCAATTCATTCTTGAAGCGGTCGTTGAGCATCCAGTAGAGCGCCCACAGAAACGCGCTTCCGAAGCAGAGGGCGAGCCCGGCAGGGGAGACGGAGCCTGTGATTCCCTTTCCTCCCATGGATATCATGACGACTCCGCCAAGCGAAACCGCCATACCTATATATTTGGCACCGGGGATGCGCTGATGGCCGAAAATGGCGAGGAGCACAAGAAGGACGACGGGCCAGAGGTAGTTGACGGGCTGCGCTATCTGTGCCGGAAGCATGTCGTAAGCCTGGAAGAGTACGAGATAGTATACCGTCGGGTTTACGAGCCCCATCAGGGCGGTCATGCCCCACATCCTCGCTGGTATGTGGCCCAGTTTTCGCCAGTCGCCGCTGAATATAAGCGTTATGGCGAAGATCAGCAGGGCTGTGGCGGTGGCCACGTAAAGCATGCTGAAGACTGTCAGGTGGCTTAGCGCTATCTTGAACGCCGTGGCGACGGTCGACCAGCTCAGAACGGCCACAGAGGCCAATATCACCGATCGTGTAAGATTGGCGTTGGTGGATGTTGATGTCATGTGTTCTGTTGATTAGTCTCAGCCTTGTGCGGGTCGTGCCGGATAATGAACGGGCCCTGGCTGATTATTTCCATACTATGAATGTCTTTTTGCCGCCGGTGTCGGTAGGAATCGCTCCGTATTCCCTCTTTTCGCCGTTTGATTTCACCGCGCTGCCATAGGCGGTAGTGCCCGGCAGCGGAAGATAGCTTGCGGCTCCCAGTAGCATGATTACGTTCTTGAAGTCGTGGCCTGAGATTCTCCTCTTTGACATCACGACGCTTTGTCTTCCCGCAATCCTGGCGAGCCCTTTCCTGAGGCAGCGCTCTTCGGGATTTTCCATTATCACCTCGGCACATTCCATCACCATCACGGCTTCCGGGTCAGACAATGCCTCCATGCCTATCACGTTGTGGGCCGATGCCCCGCGGGGCGTGAGTATCACGATTGGATTGTGGGCCACGACAGTATCACGGATATCCACATATGAATGAACCGACGGCCTTGGGGCGGCTTGCGTCAGGACAGTGAATCCGGGAGCCGGGCTTGCGGGAGTCACCTTTGTCTCAAGTCTGCGTGTGGAGGGTTGGCTCGGGGCTATCATCCAGCGGCACATTATGACGGTGATCACCACCACCGACAAGGCGAGCATCAGGTTCATTACGGTTCCGAAGCCTTTCTCTTGCGGAGGGCGGCTTGCGGTGTCTTCGGTATCTCCCGGTTTGTTTTGATGGTTCATAAGGTGTCGGTTTGCGCTGGCAGCTGGTAAATATGTAAAGTTGTTAAAATAACGGAAAGATTCCGAATATATTATAATCCGAATATATTATAAATGGTATGGCCGGAACATCGCGACGGGCATCGAGATGGGGCTCTCGACGCCCGTCGCCCGGAAATATATGTTCGACGCTCCGTCATGTTGGGCACCGGCCCGTATTCGTTGTCGGGCCCTGAATCCCTGCAGGCCCATACGATGAAGATGATGTTTCCAACGAGCGGAATAAAGTTGATGAGAATCCACCAGCCCGATTTCCCTATGTCGTGCATGCGTCTCACGCAAAGCCCCAGTCCGGGAAGCAGAAGGGCGAGATTGACGACACCGGCCACGATATAGCCGAACGCGGAGTCGCTGTCTGTGAACAGACTCAGGATAGAGCTGATGATGAACTGAAACAGCACGAACCACCAGTATTCCGAGCGGGATGATCTTCCGCTGAACTGGCAGTAGTTTTTGCCGAGAGCCAGGCTTACCGCCTGACCGAATGATACTTGTCGTTGATACATAGGTCTTATAGCTTTAAGAAACGTTATTCTTATAATTAACAAATTTAATAGAAAAGTTTATCATGTGCAATAAATTTAAAGAAATTCGGATATTATTTTTTTGATATGTCAGTTCTTTTCATTAATTTTGTGTTCATAAGGGTTGCCCTTGAGTTGTATTGAGTTGTATTGAGTTGTTAATTTATTGATATATTGGCAATTAGTCATGGAAAAAGAAATATTTGACTTCACATCAGCCACGTTTGGCATTTCGGCAGCAGTGACACTCGTCGTGGTTGGAGTAGCAATATGGCTTACCCAGTTTGTCACCAGGAAAGTGACTCAGTTTCGTTGTGAGCATGATGCAA
>DKYZ01000142.1 GCA_002493515.1 Porphyromonadaceae bacterium UBA7087
TTTGAATCGATAAAAGGCGATAGGAGTGATGCTCCATCGCCTTTTTTTACGGTGCCTCCGTCGCTGCCAACGCGGGCAGGTCAGAGGTTCAGATACGTTTTCAATGTCTCTACATACTCCTCGAATGCCTCTCGTCCGGCGCGTGTGATTGAACAGACTGTCCTGGGACGTTTGCCCGACATTCCTTTCTCTACGGCTATGTAGCCGGCAGATGACAGTTTGTCGAGCTGTACACTGAGGTTTCCGGCTGTCGATTCGGTTTTCTCCTTCAGATATACGAAATCAGCTTCCTCCACATTCATCAGAATGGACATTACGGCAAGCCGGAGTTGCGAGTGCAGAAGCGGATTCAGTTCCTTCATGATTCTTTTCTTGCTTTATGGTTGAGAATATGACCCGGCACTATCATCATCGCCACGAAGGCAAGTATGAACAGAGGCATATACCAGTCGGCATAGAGAGTGATTCCTCCGGCGACACAACATACGGTGACAATACCTACTGCAAGCCCCGTAACGCCCCCTGCGACAAGGCTTTTCTCCTTGATAAGCAGCCCTTGGGCGATTTCGGCGAAAGGCATGGCTGTCAGCGTATACGCGAGCATGGCGCTCCAGCATGGGTGGCCGGCGAAGTATTGAATGCCGATACATGCTATGGTCAATACGATTTCCGATATCCCGGCCAGGCTCCATAGGCGGGAAGTGACACGGTCGGAGTAGGTCATGACTCCGCTGCGCCTTTGCTGCCTGCGGGCCATTATCGGGGTGGCTATACAGCCGACAACCGGAATGGCGAACCATAGGAAATTCCAGACATTGCGGCCTGTGGCAGCGAGCATGATCCATACCAGTAACGCGACAATCGTCACGAGGTAGCCCCACATGAGCATGATGCGGCCGTCGCCGATGTAGCGTTGGCGGGTGAGGGCTATCATCGAAGTGATGACTTCGAGGCTCTCTTTTTCGGTGAGTTTTCTTTCTTCCATTGTTCAGGAAATTAGAGGGTTTGACTTTTGGTTTATTTTATAAACCATTTGGTTCCGAAAAAAGGGCAGTCGCGCGATTCCGCCCTTTATCCGGCTGCAAAGTTAATAAGGTTTATTTTATAAACCAAATTTTCCGACCAAAATCTTTTATTTTTTCATTGGTGGCCGGAAATATTTTGATAATTTTGCGTTTACGGATAAAATGTTTGACAGAATGGAAGAAGAAATGCCGGCAGGCTCAGGTATATTCTTTCCCGGAGGGGAAGGGGCGGCAAAGATGGTTGAGGCTATGTTGTCGCGCAAGATCAACAAACCGGAGATAAATAAAATTGTGGCCTGGGCTTCCGGAAAACCGGACAATCTGTCGCTCCTGTGGCGGTTGGGCTGCTCGAAAGATAGAAGGACCGGGGTCAATGCGCTATGGACATTGACCCACCTTCCGGATTCGGACTCCGAATGGCTTCTATCCATACGGGACGACATTATCGATATGCTGCTGGAGGAGACTGATGTCGCCAGGAAAAGGATGATGCTTCAGATTCTCAGGGGGCAGGAGTATGACGCCGATGACATAAGGACAGACTTTCTTGACTATTGCCTGTCGAAAATCAATTCCGAGTGTGAGCCTTACGCCATAAGATGTTTCTCGATTTATGCCGCGTTCCGGATGTGCCGTCATTATCCGGAACTCGTCGCCGAACTGGAGTCGCATCTAGATATGATGCGTCTGCAATCCCTGTCGCCCGGCCTTAAAAGTGCCTTGCGACAGACAAAGGCGAAAATCAGAAGACTCCGGTTCCCAGTCGTGGATTCAGGCACGTCAGGGGATAGGCTCTGACGGATGAGGATTTGTTTTGCAGGGGCAGCCATTCAGGTGGTCGTCGATAAAACCGGTGGCCTGGAGGAAGGAGTAACATATCGTTGTGCCGAAGAAACTGAATCCACGGCGCCTCATATCATTGCTTATGGCGTCAGAAAGCGGGGAGGAAACAGGCACGTCTTCCATCGTCGGGATGTCGTTGATGATTCTTTTCCCGTCAGGGAAAAACCGGATAATATAATTATGGAATGAGCCGAACTCCTCAACAATCTTTCCGAACAGTTGGGCGTTGACAATAGCGGCATGGATCTTACGGCGGTTTCTGACTATGCCGTCGAATTGCCTCAGCCGCTTCTCATCCTCTTCAGTCATCAAGGCCACTTTCCGGTAATCGAAGTCATGAAACGCCATGCGGTAGCCTTCGCGTTTGCGGAGTATGGTGATCCAGGCGAGGCCTGCCTGGGCGCTCTCAAGAGTAAGGAACTCGAAAAGGGTACGGTCGTCGGTGACGGGCTGTCCCCATTCCTCATCGTGATACCTTATATATAAGGTGTCGTTGCCACACCAGGGGCATCTTGCTGCTTCCATCATACCTGAATCTGCGGATTGACAGCCAGGAGCTGCCGGATGAACTCCTCCTGACGTACTGGCGAGATGATCAGCGGGGTAGTGCTTTTCAAGATCTTCCGGTCGGTGAAAGTTATCGCAAGCCGATGAGTCAGGGATGCTGCCGGAGCTGAGAGCACAATCTTGGTCGGCTTGATTTCCTTTATTTTATCGATGGGATATGCCGTAGGGACGAAGAATGAGTAAACCACCAGTTGGTCGCCATCAATCTTATAGTATATGCTGAGAAGGGTCACCAGTACGAAAGCCAGCATAGCCAGACAGACTATGGTGGGCCAGATTCCGTCGTCTAAAAAACTGGGGATAAGGCAGCATGCCGCGGTGATTCCAAGAATGAACCGGGTGGAACCGTCCCACATCGAGTTATATCTCGTGCCTTCAAATTTTTCCATAATATCTGTTCAGGGCTGGGATGCCACGTATAAGATGTATCACTGCGGTTACGGCCATGGCTATGCCGATGCCGTAATGCCAGAGTCCGAGATGCGGAATCTTGACCGGAGAGAGCAATTTGACTGTGCCTGTCAGCAGGGTGGCTATAAACAGGATGATCAGCATCCATGTGTCGGCGTAAAACCATCGGAACCTGTTTTTCAGGGCGGAAAGCATTCTCCTGAACTGGGTCCAGTGGATAATCATAAGGGCAGTCATCGCGTACCCGAATATCCAGTGGATGATTTTCAACACGCTCCGGGGCTGGATAATTATCCCGTGGCCTTTCAGATGCAGCATTATGCCGAAGACCACCGTGATGACGAATGTGGCGAGCAGCGCAATTCCTATATTTGCCTTAGATTTCATAGTTTACTCTTGTTTTATCACAATGGTTCGGTAAAAAATGCCG
>DKYZ01000103.1:0-18699 GCA_002493515.1 Porphyromonadaceae bacterium UBA7087
CACACTCAATGAAACAGTATCCAGGAATTTGCGCAGAGTATTAATTTAGCCTCCGAAATCGGGAAAGCGCCTGTCATTGATCGGGTCCGGAGGCTTGTTGAAAAGCCCATGATACATATGCTGACCCATGAAACAGACAGAAAAACTCAGACCTATATATCAGCAAACTTTTTCTAAAATCTATAAATATCATGTATCAAAAAATTACAAGAAGATTACTTTCGGTCGTGATGGCATTTGTCGTCACTGTGCTGGGGGCGCATGCTCAGCAACAGATGACAGTTTCTGGCACCGTGACCGATTCCGCCGGAGAGCCATTGCCCGGCGTGACAGTGATTGTAGTGGGAACAGCCAACGGTACTGCCACCGATCTCGACGGCAACTACACTCTCAAGGCCCCGGCGCAAGGCAGCCTGCGATTCTCCTATATAGGATGCAAGACGCAGGATGTCCAGATCAATGGACTCAACAAAATCGATGTCGTAATGCAGGATGACTCCGGTCTGCTCGATGAGCTCGTCGTGGTCGGTTATGGTCAGATGAAGAAGTCAGACCTCACGGGAGCTGTAGGCTCGATTTCGGGAGGAGACATCAAGGATTCACCTGTAAATAACCTTGGGTCTGCCTTACAGGGACGCATTGCCGGTGTCCAGATTATCGATGCTGCCAAGCCTGGTGACAATGTCAACATAAAGATTCGTGGACTCGGGTCGATCAACAACTGCGATCCTCTGGTTGTAATCGACGGCGTGCCTACTGATCTCGGACTGAACGCCATCAATATGCAGGATGTTGAGCGTCTTGATGTCCTCAAGGACGCCTCTGCGACGGCAATTTACGGTTCGCGCGGAGCCAACGGTGTTGTGCTCATAACCACCCGCCGTGGTTCGACCGGCGACGGCAAGATATCTGTCAACGCCAATGTTGCCTTTCAGAATGCTTCCAAAACCCTCGATCTGCTTGATTCTCCCGGTTATGCCTCGCTTAATAACGATATGATGACAGCTTCAGGGCGCAATCCCAATCCCGAGTGGGCGGATCCCTCCGCGCTTACCCACACCACACGTTGGGTCGATGAATTGCTCCATATGGGGGTAATGCAGAACTATAATGTCAATTTCTCTGGAGGCTCCGACAACGCCCATTACTATCTGTCGGCCGGTTTTCTTGACCAGACAGGTATCGTTGAAGGTGTGGGTTACCGCCGCTTCACACTCCAGTCGAACAATGACGCACGACTCAAACCCTGGTTCAAGCTGTCGAACAATCTGCTCTTCTCAACCGACATGAAACATTCGGGTTCATACAACATGATAGATGCGATGCATGCACTCCCTTTATTTCCCGTACGCGATGAAAACGGGGAATGGTCAGGTCCCAGTGGAAACTCTGAATGGTACGGTTCGGTGCGCAATCCGGTAGGAAACAATGATATGTACCGCAGCAAGACCAATGGATACAATATCCTTGCCAATATAGCTGGCGATTTTATAATAGTTCCTGAATGGCTTCAATTCCGCAGTCTTTTCGGTTATGACGCCAAGTTCTGGTTCAACAGCTCGTTCTCGCCAAAATACAACTGGAAGCCCAGTCCGGTTGAGGAAAGCTCTTATTACGAGAGCTCCGACAAATCCTTCACTTACCTGTGGGACAATTATTTCACGTTCGACCATACATTCGGCAAGCACTCGGTCAATATCATGGCCGGTATGTCAGCACAATGGAACGACTACTCATGGCTGAATGCCACAATGAACGGTTTTCTCTTTGACAATGTCCATCAGATGGATAATGGTGAGGTTATGAAAAACATCGGTGGAAGCCGTTCACAATGGTCGTTGATGTCGTTTATGGGAAGAGCTAACTATACTTTCGACAACCGTTATCTGCTCACAGTCACAGTGCGTCGCGACGGTTCGTCTCGCTTTGGCAGGAAACACCGCTGGGGTACCTTCCCCTCTGTGTCGGCTGCCTGGCGAATCTCCGAAGAGAGTTTCTTCAACAGGGATAAGGTCTCTGACCTCAAGCTGCGTCTCGGATATGGGCAGACTGGTTCGCAGGCTTCTGTAAGCAACTATGGCTATCTCCCCACTCTTGAAACGCTTGTATATCCTTTCGGCAACCCAAAGGAGAACCAGTCGGCTCTTGTCGCACAATCACTCGCGAATCCTTATCTGCACTGGGAGACAATCGAGCAGTTTAACGCCGGAGTAGATCTCGGTTTCCTCAACAACCGCATAACCATGAGTCTCGATGGTTACATCAAGAATACTAAAAATATGCTGGTCAAGGCCGCTATACCTATCACTTCCGGTTTCGAGGATACAAGCACGACATACACCAACGCCGGCCGTGTGCGTAATATCGGATGGGAGCTTTCGGCCAATTCCGTCAATCTTACAGGCGAGTTCGGTTGGGAGACAAATCTCGTCGTGACATACAACAGGAACAAGATCAAGGATCTCAACAGCAAGGTCCCCCTGTTTATAAACCAGCTCAACAACTCATATGTTACGATGCTTTCAGCCGGCTACCCCATCAATGTATTCTATGGCTACGTGACCGACGGCATCTTCCAGACTCCTGAAGAGGTGGCCGCCCATGCCGTGCAGCCGGGCGCGGAACCCGGAGACATCTGTTTTCGCGACCTTAACAACGACGGCGTAATTAACGACCAGGACCGAACAGTGATTGGAAATCCCAACCCGGCATGGCTTTTCTCGATGAACAACCATCTATCCTACAAGGGCTTCGAGCTTCAGATATATCTGCAGGGAGTGGCTGGAAACAAGATATACAACTATACCCGTATCGGGTTGGAGAACATGAGCGCGGCCTATAATCAGCTCGCCACGACAGCTAACCGCTGGACCGGTGAGGGTACATCCGTCTGCATGCCCCGCGCGGTCTGGGCCGATCCCAACCAGAATGCCAGGGTTTCCGACCGCTGGGTGGAGAACGGCTCCTATCTGCGTCTGAAAAACATATCGCTGAGCTATAATTTCCCCGACAATTGGCTTAGGGCAATGCGCCTTGATGCGCTCAAGCTTACATTCTCATGCGAGAATGTTGCCACAATCACCGGTTACAAAGGTTATGATCCCGAGGTAGGTGTCAATGGAATTGACTACTCTTCCTTCCCTCCCTCGCGTACATTCAACATCGGTCTGAACATAAAATTCTAAATTACAATTTCAAAATGAAAAGCTTAAAATCGATCATACTTCTTGGCGCTGTGGCTGTGGCGTTCACATCATGCCAGGATTTTCTCGAAAAGACTCCGTTTGACAAGGTTGACCCGCAGGAAACAGTGACTGATGATGTAGCTGTGGCGATGACCAACGCTTGCTATCTGACTCTGCAGAGCTCCAACATGTATAATCAGCGCATCTGGACGCTCGACATTGTGGCCGGTAACTCTGTTGTGGGAGCCGGTGGCGGAGACGACGGTCTCGAGACAGTGCAGGCTTCCAATTTCACTACAATGTCCGACAACGGTATGGCGCTCTATATGTGGCGCTCCCCTTGGGTCGGCATCGGCCACTGCAACGATGTCATACAGGCAGTAGAGAACAATGAGAATCTATCGCAGGAAATCCATGACCGTTCTCTGGGAGAGGCTCTCTTCCTGCGGGCGCATTACTATTATGTGCTGGCACGACTCTACGGAGGTCTGCCTCTGCGTGACAAACCGTTCAATCCCGGCGACGACTCCGCAATTGCACGCGCTTCTCTCGAAGATACCTACGAGTTCATAATCTCAGACGTGACACGAGCAATTGAGTTGCTGCCCGCTAAGGCCGAGTATGATTCCTCCAACGTAGGACGTGCGAGCAAGGATGCTGCTCTCTATATGCTGGCAGACATTTATCTGACTCTCGCGCCTTCCAATCCGTCGCTTTACAGCGAGGTGGTCAACATATGCGATGACATTACGGCGCTCGGCTATAATCTGAATGGCTGTTCATATGCCGACAACTTCAATGCCCTTGTCGATAACGGACCGGAGTCGATTTTCGAGGTGCAGTTTTCCGGTAGCACTGAGTATGATTTCTGGGGCAACACACCACAGGCATCGTGGCTTTCGACATTCATGGGGCCACGCAATTCCAACCTTGTGGCCGGAGGTTATGGATGGAACCTACCGACGGAAGAGTTTGTGTCACAATATGAGGAAGGGGATCTGCGTAAGGATATGACTGTATTATATCAGGGATGTCCTGCCTTTGACGGTACGGAATACCGCAGCTCCTGGTCCAACACCGGATATAACGTACGCAAGTTCCTTGTGCCTAAGAGCATATCGCCCGATTACAACACCTCCCCGGCCAACTTTGTGGTATATCGTTACGCTGCCGTGCTTCTGATGCAGGCCGAGGCACTCAATGAACTCGGAATGTCCTCACAGGCCGCCGCGCCGCTAAATACCGTACGTGCCCGCGCCGGGCTACCGGGGGTATCTGCCTCGCTCTCCAAAGACCAGATGCGTGAGAAAATCATACATGAGCGTCGCATGGAGCTCGCGTTTGAGGGACACCGGTGGTTCGACATGATCCGCATCCAGAACGGTGACTATGCCGTGAATTTTCTCCATTCAATAGGAAAGGCGAACGCAACACGTGAGAGGCTGCTTTTCCCGATTCCTCAGACAGAGATGGACTCAAATCCGCTAATGACGCAAAATCCCGGTTATTAAGCCAGAAAATAGAATCCTAAACTTATAGAAATCAAGAAATGAAACTAAATATAAAGAATCTCGTACTGTCGATGGCCATGTTGGCCGCGCTGCCATTGATGCAGGGCTGTACAGACAACGACTATATGGAGCTTAATCTCGGAGAGGAGCCTCTGGCACTCTCCGTATCGACCGATGTCGTGACTCTGACTGAGAAGGCGCACGCATCGGAGGCGCTGGTTCTGAGTTGGACCTCAGGCACCAACCATGGCACGGGCCGTCGCATCACATACAGCCTCTCCCTTCTTCCGGAAGGGTCGGCATCAGACCAAGCATTCGTCATCATCCAGGACGCGGTGCAGAAATATGACTGGAAACCCTCCAACCAGGATCTGAACAAGATCCTGCTGGAGCAGTTCCATGCCGTTCCGGGGACCTCGCTTAATATTGACGCCACAGTCACGGCGACGGTGGCCGGACTGGAGGGAGATCCCCAGGTCTCCTCTGTGAAGTTCGCAGTCACTCCCTACAAGCCGGTGTCGGAAACATTGTATCTCATAGGCGACGCCACGCCTAACGGATGGAGTGCCGATAACGCCACAGAGATGGCACGTGCTGACAACGGTGTATTCTCATGGACAGGCAATATGACCGCAGGCAAGTTCAAGTTCATAACCGAGAAAGGAAGCTTCTTGCCTTCCTACGGAAACAACGGTCAGGGAGGTCTGATCTACCGTGACGCCGATGACCAGCCGGACATCGCGTTCGAGATAACCGAACCCCATACATATAAGATTGACGTTAATCTGCTAGACCTTTCGGTCAATGTAACTCAGGTTGAAGGCATCACTCCTCCCTATGACACAATTTTCTTCGTGGGTGACGTGACAAGCTGGAATTTCATGCTGATGCAGCAGGATCCTCTGGATCCATTCCTGTTCCGCGCAGGTGTTTTCTTCCCGAGCGCCGGAGAGTTCAAGTTCGGAACCGCGAATGGAAGCTGGGAGAACATGTACAAGGCAATCTCCGAGAAAGCGCCATATACATCGCAGGGTGTTGAGTTTGTAAAGGGATATGATCCCGACTATAAGTGGTATCTGAATGATTCCGAGGCAAATATGGCCTATAAGATCTGTCTTGACATACGTCCGGGCAGTGAACGCATGATCATGCGCCCGTTCACGCCCTACACTACTATGTATCTTGTGGGAAGCGCAGCCCCTGGCGGATGGGATCTCGCCAGCGGCACACCGATGACCGTCGATCCGTCCAATCCTGACGTGTTCATCTGGACAGGTCAACTCTCAGAAGGGGAGCTGAAATTCTCGGCAGACCTGAGGAGCGACTGGAACGGAGCATGGTTCATGGCTCCTTACGAAAACGCAACTCCTACCGGTACTGTGCAGAAAACCATATTCATCGATAAGAGCGACAGCGGATTAGCGGAGGAGTACCGTGACATATCCGTCGGAGACGTTGATCGGAAATGGGTTATCTCCGAGGCCGGAACATACACAATAACCCTCAACCAGCTGCTTGAGGAAATAACAATAGCAAAAGACTGATGAAATCAATGTTCAATGCAATTCTGACACTCGCGCTGCCACTGGCCTTCATGGCCTGTGGCGGCGACGCACCCGATACGCCTGGAAACGAACCTGGTGGAACTGGGGCTGAAAGTGGCGTCGACAAGGTAGTGGCTGTAACTTCCAACCTTGACATCGACATTAAGACCGACCGGGCTGTATATTCTCCTGGCCAGAAGGTTAGATTCACAGCATCCTCCCCGATTGACGGTTACAGGATTCGTTACCGTCACGGTCTGGAGACGCTTGCCGAGGCCGATGGCACGGGCACGTCATGGGAATGGACGCCTCCTGTGGATGATTTTACAGGATACATGGTAGAGATATATCTCCCCGGTAAAGACTCCGAAACAATTCACGGCTCGATTGCCGTTGATGTATCAAGCGACTGGAAACGCTATCCCCGCTACGGATTCGTGGCCACGTTCGACCAGTCGAAACTCGCGCCGGGTGTGATCGAGGCCGAAATGGATTTTCTTAACCGTTGCCATATCAACGGCGTGCAGTTCCAAGACTGGCACTTCAAACATCACTGGCCTCTCGGAGGAGTCCCGGGGGCGCTAATGGACACCTATACCGACATCGCTAATCGCGAGGTGTCTACAGATGTGGTGCGCAAATATATCGATGTGCAGCACTCGCTCGGCATGAAGTCGATATTCTACAATCTCTGTTTCGGTGTCCTTGATGACGCAAAGGAAGACGGTGTGGACGAAAAATGGTATCTATATAAGGATTCCTCACGGGGCACACGTGATTCCCATCAGCTTCCTTCGTCGTGGAAAAGCGATATCTATCTTGTTGATCCCTCCAATCCCGGATGGCAGGAGTATATCGGAAAACGTAACGAAGACGTATATGTATCGTTTGATTTCGACGGCTATCAAATTGACCAGCTGGGAAGCCGGGGCACTTTATATGACTATAACGGCAAGACCGTCAATCTCCCTGTCGGATACAGATCATTTATCGACGCTATGAAAACACGCCATCCTGACAAACGTCTTGTGATGAACAGTGTCAGCAGTTATGGAGCATCGCAGATCGCTGGCTCGGGAAAGGTGGATTTCTGTTATAACGAGCTTTGGAACGACGAGGCGTCATTCGACGACTTGCACAAGGTGATCAAGGCAAACGACACATACAGCAACGGAACGCTTCCCACTGTTTTTGCCGCATACATGAACTATGACTATGCCGGCAATCATCAGGGATATTTCAACAATCCTGGAGTGATTATGGCCGATGCGGTAATGATGGCTCTGGGTGGATCACATCTTGAACTTGGCGACCATATGCTGTCGCGCGAATATTTTCCGGCATCTCCACTTGCTATGAATGATGAGCTGCGTATGGCCATGATTCGATATTATGACTTCATGACCGCATATCAGAACCTGCTCCGTGGCACAGACACGGCGTCGGAGACGACAATCGCAGTCAGCTGTGACGATGCGACGAAGCGTGTGAAATTTCAGACGTGGCCTCCTAAGGCACGCACTGTGGCCACCTACGCCCGTAAGGTCGGAGGAAAGACCGTAGTGCATCTGCTTAATTTTCTGAATACCGATGACATGTCGTGGCGAGATCTCAATGCAAGCCGGGTTGAACCGTTGTTAAAGACTGATTTTCCTGTGTCGATGAAATTCGACGGAAATGTCAAGAACGTATGGGTGGCATCTCCAGATGTGCATGGAGGAGCAGCAGTGAGACTCCCCTTCTCAATAAGCAACGGTGTATTGAAATTTAAAGTCCCTTCCCTCAAATACTGGGATATGATAGTAATAGAATGATATAAATATGACAAGCATGAAATATAGTATTCTTATCGCCCCTCTTTTGCTATTTCCTCTTTCCGCAGCCGCATATGTAACATCCGTGGCTTCGCCTTCGGGCAATATTTCCCTTGATTTCGATCTTCAGGCCGACGGTCGTCCCGAATACAAGGTCGATTACAAGACACGTCCCGTGGTGCTCGCCTCGGGACTCGGACTGGAACTTGCTGACACCCCCTCTTTAATGTCGGGCTTCGAGATTATCGGTACGGACACACTTTCGTTTGACGAGACCTGGGAGCCGGTATGGGGTGAGAGCAGCCATATACGCAATCACTACCGCGAGCTGCTGGCGCACCTGCGCCAACGTGACACCGACCGACTGATGGATATTCGGTTTCGCGTTTACGATGATGGTATAGGCTTCAGATATGAGTTCCCCACTCAGCCTAACCTGGTATACTTTATCGTAAAAGACGAGCACAGCGAGTTCGCCATGACAGGCGACCACGTGGCCTGGTGGATTGCCGGCGACTATGATACGCAGGAATATGATTACACCGAGTCTCGCCTCTCAGAGGTGCGCGGACTGATGAAGGGTGCCATATCGTCCAACGCCTCACAGACCCAGTTCTCCCCTACCGGCGTGCAGACCTCTCTTCAGTTACGCACCGACGATGGCATCTATATCAATATCCACGAGGCTGCGCTTGTGGACTATTCTACGATGCATCTCAATCTTGATGACGACAAGATGGTGTTCGAATCCTGGCTGACGCCCGATGCGCAAGGCAACAAAGGCCATTTGCAGGCGCCGTGTAAGTCGCCGTGGCGTACGCTCATAATCAGTGACGACGCCTGCGACATGCTTTCCTCGAATCTCATATACAATCTTAATGATCCTTGTGCCTATGACGACACCTCATGGATTAAACCCGTAAAATATGTCGGTGTATGGTGGGAGATGATAGGAGGAGGAAAACAATGGTCTTACACTTTCGATCTTCCGTCAGTCAAACTAGATGAGACTGATTATACCAAAACGAAACCGCACGGACAGCATCCTGCCAACACAGAGAATGTGAAGCGATATATAGACTTCGCGGCCGAGCACGGTTTTGACCAGGTTTTGGTGGAGGGCTGGAATATCGGTTGGGAAGACTGGTTCGGTCACTCCAAAGATTATGTGTTCGACTTTGTTACCCCCTATCCGGATTTTGACATCGACTATCTGAACGAGTATGCCCGTTCGAAAGGCGTACGTCTGATGATGCATCATGAGACCTCGGGGGCTGTCCGTAATTACGAGAGGCACATGCAGGCGGCATATGACCTTATGGACAAGTATGGCTACAATGCTGTAAAGTCAGGATATGTCGGCGATGTCATGCCTCGTGGTGAGCACCATTACGGGCAGTGGCTCAACAATCATTATCTGTATGCCGTCACGGAGGCTGCAAAACACAAGATTATGGTGAACGCCCATGAGGCAACGCGCCCCACGGGTCTGGCCAGGACATATCCCAATCTCATAGGTAACGAAAGTGCACGCGGCACGGAATATGAGTCTTTTGCCGGCAACAAGCCATCGCACACTACCGTGCTGCCCTTTACCAGGCTTCAGGGTGGACCGATGGATTATACGCCCGGTATCTTCGAGATGGATATGAAGAAAGTCAATCCCAATAGCCAGGGTCATGTCAACAGTACGCTTGCACGTCAGCTTGCCCTTTACGTGACCATGTATAGCCCGCTTCAGATGGCTGCCGATGTGCCCGAGGTTTATGAACGCTTCATGGATGCGTTCCAGTTCATAAAAGATGTGCCCGTAGATTGGGAGGAAAGCAAATATCTTGCTGCCGAGCCTGGCCGTTATATCGTGGCTGCCCGCAAGGGAAAGGGGGGTAACGACTGGTATGTAGGCTGCACTGCCAATGAGGACGGGTATGAGTCCATCCTTTCACTCGATTTCCTTGATCCGGACAAGAAATATGAAGCCACAATATATGCCGATGCAAAGGATGCAAATTATCTTACCAACCCTCAGGCTTATACCATAACCACCAAAAAGGTAAATGCCAAAACAAAACTTAAATTGAAGGCTGCCCCCGGCGGAGGCTATGCTATCTCGATAAAGCAGCTTTAAGCGTCCTTAAGTTCCTTTGCTACAAAGGGAAATAGGATTAGGGCTTTTTTTATCGAAATAAAAGCAGGTAATATCTGGACTAAGGTTAAAAAGATTGATTGACTCAGAGGAGTTCCCCCTACCGGGAGCTCCTCTGTTTTAATAGAATGAAAATGCCATAATATTTTGCGGTTTCTGTTTTTTTATATACTTTTACGCGATATTTCGCAGGCTGACGGGCCTTTTTCGAGCCTCCGTCGGCCTTGTCGGACATGAATTTAGTATCTAACCTTTAATATAGCAATTAGTTATGAACAAAAAAGTGCTTTTCATGGCATTGGGCGTGACCCTGCTGGCTACCACGGGCTGTAACAAGAAGCTCGGTCAGTTTGACAGCAGCTTCTTCAACACCACGCCTAATCCCCTCGAGACGGTCGGCGAGAACGTTCCCGCCACCATCACGGGCAACGTACCCGCAAAATTCATGCGCAAGAACGCCAAGGTGACCGCTACACCGGTGCTCGTATACAACGGCGGCGAGACCGCCGGAACTCCGACTGTGTTCCAGGGGGAGAACGTACGCGCCAACGGCCAGGTGGTAGGTTATGACAACGGCGGCAGCGTGATGATTCCTTTCAATACGGCTTACAAGCCCGAGATGGAGAGCTCCGAGCTCTACCTCGATTTCGCTGTTGACCAGAACGGCAAGCTCTACGGCCTGCCCCGCGTCAAGGTAGCCGACGGCATCATCGCCACCTCTACCCTCGCTTCCGCAGCCACTGTGAAGCCCGCCATCGCAAAGGATGACTTCCAGAGAATCATCAACGAGAAATACAGCGCCGAAATCAAGTTTCTCATCAACCAGGCAAATATCCGCAAGAACCAGATCGATGCTGCCGATTACGTTGACCTCAACGCCAGGCTGAAGGCCGCCAACGCCGCCGCCAACCAGGAAATCGCCGGCGTGGACATCAGCTCCTACGCTTCTCCCGACGGTACGCTCGCTTTCAACACCGAGCTCGCAGAGCGTCGTGAGCAGAATACGACAAACTTCATGGAGAAGCAGCTCAAGAAGGATCAGATCACCGAGTTCGGCGAGCTGACCTCATCGTTCACTCCCGAGGACTGGGAGGGCTTCCAGAAGCTTGTGTCGGCTTCCAATATCCAGGACAAGGACCTTATCCTCAGCGTCCTCTCGATGTATAAGGATCCCGAGCAGAGGGAGAAGGAGATCAGAAACCTCTCCTCTGTATTCGACGAGCTCGCCAAGGAGATCCTGCCGCAGCTGCGCTACTCACGCATCATGGCCTCGATCAACACCATCGGCAAGAGTGACCAGGAGATGGAGAACCTCTTCAACACCAACCCGTCTGCCCTGAGCGACAACGAGATTCTCTACACCGCTACCCTCACCAACGACAACGCACGCAAGATGGCCATCTACAAGAAGGCTACCGAGCTTTATCCCAACGACTACCGCACGTTCAACAACCTCGGTATGACGCAGTATATCGCCGGTGACTACGCAGCCGCCCAGGCCAACTTCGAGAAGGCAGCCCGTCTGAACCCGAAGTCGAAGGAGGTGCAGATGAACCTCGGTCTCGTATCGCTTCTCAACGGCAACTATGCCAAGGCCAACGAGCAGATCGGTGGCGCAGCCGGCGTTCCGGAGGCAGCTGACGCTCTCGGTGTATACTATCTGACACAGGGTGAGGTTTCCAAGGCTGTGAAGACCTTCGGCAATGCCAAGACCAACAACGCAGCCCTGGCCCAGATTCTCGCCAAGGACTACAGCACTGCCAAGAGCACTCTCAGCGCCATCCAGAATCCTGACGCCACTACTTATTACCTGATGGCCGTTCTCGGTGCCCGCACCAACAACAGCAGCATGGTTACAAGCAACCTCGCACAGGCTGTGAAGCTCAACCCGGCATATGCCGCAAGAGCAAAGAAAGACCTGGAGTTCGCCAAATTCAACGTCTCCGGCCTCTAAGCCACGAATTTATCCATAGTATATAAGAAAAGGCGGCAAAGCCCAACCACGGGCTTTGCCGCCTTTTTTGATGAAGTTCAGCTTCCCGAGAGTAGAAATATATGAATTAACTTCTTTTATCATTCGGTAGTTGGCTGTTTTGATGATTTTTATTACCTTTGCAGCGTAATGTGGATATGCAGACACGCATTCGGGCATCCCGTCCGGGTCTGCAGTCATTCAAACAGCAACCATACAAGTCGCGGCTGGCTTGCAGGCCGTGGCGCGAGAACAAGTAAAACATCATATCAACGTTATAAATTTTTTATCTCCCAGATGAAACTCAGCCGCATCCTTCTCCCCCTCTTCCTGCTTTGTGCAGTGCCGGCTTTCGCCCTGACCGATGATCAGGTGGTGAAATACATAAAGGAGCAATCCGCCGCCGGAAAATCAGAAAAACAGATCGGCAAAGAACTGATGGCCAAAGGAGTGACTCCCGAACAGGTGAAACGTATCAAGGCCAAGTACGAGCGCGAGCGCAGCGCTGATGTGCCTGCGCAATCTTCCGTTCAGGAGTACGATGGTCGAAAGCTTGTGACCAGTACACGCGATGTCGAGGAAGTAACCGTTGTCGAAGGACGCGACATTTCGGGTTTGACGTATAATTCTTCGGCAGCAGATTCGGAAAACGTCCGTAAAAGAGGTTCTCGATCTGTATATGGCCGTGAACTTTTCAATTCCAAAAGCCTGACTTTCGAGCCTAATGAGAACATGGCGACTCCTCAGAACTACAAGCTCGGCCCTGGCGACGAGGTCGTGATCGATATGTGGGGTAACAATGAGGAACATATATCCCAGGTGATTTCCCCAGAGGGAAGCATCATGATCGCACAGCTTGGCCCGGTCTATCTCAACGGCATGACCATCAACGAGGCAAACAAGTATATTAAAGGCGTGTTCGCAAGAAAATATGCCGGACTGGGCGACAACGAGACGGAAATCAACGTCACTCTTGGCGACATCCGCACAATCCAGGTGGATATAATGGGTGAGGTCAGCACACCGGGAACATTCCGTATCTCCCCGTTCTCGACAGTGTTCCATGCCCTCTATAATGCCGGAGGAATCAACGACATCGGATCAATGCGTAATATCCAGGTGCTCCGCAACGGCCGCAAGGTGGCGACAGTCGACATCTATGATTACCTTTTCAAGGGAAAGCAGACAGGCAACATCCGCCTGCAGGAGGGAGACGTGATAATCGTGCCCCCCTACTCCCAGCTTGTTGAGGTAGCGGGCAACGTGAAGCGCCCGATGGCTTATGAAATCAAGCCGACAGAGACAGTGGCCACACTTCTCGACTATGCGGGAGGTTTTTCAGGCGATGCCTATGGCGGGATGGTACGTCTGGAGCGCCAGAACGGAACTGAGAACGAACTCTACAACATCGACAAGGCGCAGTTCGCATCATATAAGCTCAAGGATGGCGACGTAGTTACAATAGGCACGGTGCTTGACCGCTATGCCAACCGCGTGGAGCTCAACGGAGCAGTGATGCGTCCGGGTGTATTCGCCCTGGGCAAGGATATCGTGACACTGACAGATCTTCTCAACAAGGCCGACGGCCTTAAAGAGGATGCCTACAAAGAGCGCGCACTCCTCTACCGCGAGGGTCCGGACCTCACCCTTGAGGTGATACCTTTCAACATCAACGATATCCTGACGGGACGCGCTCCCGACATTACTCTCCGCAAGAACGACGTGGTGGAGATTGCGAGCGTTCAGGAAATCTTTGAGCGCGGAGATTTCACAATCGACGGCCAAATAGCCAATCCGGGCCAGTACTCATATGTGGAAAACACGACTCTTGAAGATCTGATCCTCCGTGCGGGAGGTTTGCTCGAGGGCGCATCGCGTGCACGTATCGATATCTCGCGCCGTGTGGTGGACCCCGATGCTGTGGAGCAGACTTCAGTCATAGCCCAGACATATACGGTCAGCCTTGAGAACGGTATCGCGGCCGACGGCAAACGTGGTTTCATGCTTAAGCCATATGATGTGGTGCATGTCCGCACAAGTCCCGGATATGAGGTTCAGAAGAATGTGCTTGTCGACGGCGAGGTGCTTTTCGCCGGAACATATGCGCTTCAGACCCGCAACGAGCGTCTTTCAGATGTTGTCAGAAGAGCCGGAGGCGTTGTCGAGGGGGCTTACCTGAAAGGCGCATGGCTCTCGCGAAAGCTCAGCGACAGCGAGCGTCTTGCCCGCGACGAGGCAATGCGCGTGGCTCAGCAGAACACTACCGGAGAAGACTCCATCTCCATTAACAAGATCGAGCTTTCCGATTCCTATAATGTGGGTATCGATCTGGTGAAGGCTCTCGAGATGCCGGGCTCCACCTACGATATAATTCTCCAGGAGGGTGACCACCTCTATGTTCCCGAGATGCAGAGCACAGTCAGGATATCCGGCGACGTGATGTTCCCCAACACTGTGGTTTACGAGCCTGGAAAGAACCTCAAGCATTATATCAACCAGGCTGGAGGATATGGCGACCGCGCCAAAAAGAGCAAGGCGTTCGTAATCTACATGAACGGAACCGTGGCCAAGGCGAACAACAAGACGCCGATAGAACCGGGATGCCAGATAATGGTGCCGTCGAAACAGAAGTCGTCGACCGACTGGTCTAAGATTCTGTCGATCGCAACATCGTTCAGCTCCCTTGCCACAATGGCTGCCACAATCGGAAACCTGCTGAGATAGCGTGGAAAGGCGTCACAGCAATCCTTGTAAAATACAAATCGAAAATGGAAATGTCGCAGAAAGATAAAGATACAGATAAAGACCTCGAGAATTACGAGGCGCAGTCAAATGCCCGTCATCCTCATGAGGAGGAAGAGAAGGAAATCGACCTGCTTGAACTGGCGGGCAAGCTTTGGCAGAGACGTAAGACCATAGGGATATGGTGTCTCTGCGGCGCGGTCCTGGGTCTGATAGTGGCGTTCAGCATCCCGAGGGAGTATAATGCTTCGGTAAAGGTGTCGCCCGAGATGGGAAATTCATCTAAAGGCGTGTCCGGAGGTCTGGCTGCGATGGCTGCGATGGCCGGATTCGGCGGAGGAGCCGGAAATTCGAGCGACGCGGTCTATCCGCAGCTCTATCCGGATGTGGTGAGCTCGGTGCCTTTCGTTACGAGTCTGTTCGATGTCCCTGTCAAGACGAAAGACGGCGACAAATTCACTGTCAGGACATATCTTGAGGAGGAGACAAAGGCTCCCTGGTGGGGGGCTGTGTTGGGCCTTCCGGGAAAGATAATCGGTCTTTTCAAAAGTAGCGAGGAGGAGGATGGCGGAAAGCACAAGCTTGACAATTTCCGTCTGACTCAGGCGGAGAGCCTCATGGTGGATGCACTTACAAGTCGCATTTCCGCAAGCGTTGATGCCAAGACGTCGGTGGTGACGATTGATGTAAAGATGCAGGACCCGGAGGTATCGGCCATACTTGCCGACACGGTGCTCTGCCGTCTGAAGGAATATATCACGCGCTACCGCACAGACAAATCACGTCAGGACATGCTCTACGCGGAGAAGCTCAACAACGAGGCGAAGGAGAACTATTATGCGGCGCAGAAGCGTCTCGCCGATTATGATGACCGTAACCAGGGGCTTTCCCTTAGGTCGGCACAGATCACCCGCGAGCGTCTGGAAAATGAGGCCACCCTGGCTTTCAATCTCTTCAACCAGACTGCCCAGCAGCTGCAGATGGCCAAGGCGAAGGTGCAGGAGACGACTCCTGTATATGCCGTGGTTTCTCCGGCAACCGTTCCCAACCGCCCCTCGTCGCCCAAGAAGCCCCTCATTCTTGTCGGCTTCACCTTCCTTGCCTTCGTGATATGCGCCGCCTGGATTCTCTTCGGGCAGCCCATGCTGGAGGAGTATAGGAACAAACAGATTTAGATATTGAATCAAGGATGAAAGTGAGAATGGGATATATAAAGACCTTGGCGGTATTCATGGGTATCGCTGTTTCTGCCGGAGCGGCCAGAGCAGATGAATACACCGAGCTGGTGAGTCTGTTCTCGTCAGAAAAACCGGCGCCGGTGGCCGTCGCGGCGGCTCAGCCAAAGAATACGGGCGACCTTCTCGGAGCCGTGGCATCAGCCATGGCTCCGCGTCCGGTTACTCTTGAGGGTGTGGCCGAGGCCATGGCTGTGAGCTCGCAGCTGAAATGTCTCGACCGGATGATGGGCACAGAGCCTCGTCCTACTCTCGGGCCGGCCCGACGTCATTTCCTGGGCTATGCGCCGCAGACATACAATGGTAAATTTTTCCGTCCGGTATTCGGCGGCGTGATAACGTCGCAGTTCGGCTACCGTCCGGCATTCAAGAGAATACATAATGGCATCGACATAAGTCTGCGGGTCGGCGACACAGTCCGGGCGGCTCTGCCGGGAGTCGTGAAGACTGTCGGATATGAGAGCGGCGGCTATGGCAACTATGTCGTGCTGACACATCCCGACGGTGTTGAGACCCGCTATGCCCACCTCTCGCGATCGCTCGTGGTGCAGGGACAGCAGGTGATCTCCGGCGATGCGATTGCCTTGGGAGGAAACACCGGCAACTCCACAGGCCCCCACCTCCATTTCGAGGCCCGCGTGCTCGGCACACCCGTAGACCCGGCCGTGATGTTCGATTTCAATACCCCCGGCGTCTCCGAACCCTCCACCCTCATGGCATCTCCAATGCTTAAGGATATGCCCGCCCTCAATACAATTGCCAAGAAAAGAATAGAGAGCAAGGACCTGTCGGCCAAGCGCACGTATGTTGTCAAGGCCGGCGACACCCCGGCTACAGTGGCTGCAAGAGCCGGAATCTCCGTGCAGACACTTTGCCGCCTCAATATGATAAGGGCCGAGGAGCCCCTGGAGACAGGGCGTATGATCAAGCTGAAGTGATAATAATCCGCACACTCACAATTTAACCAACACCACATGATTACGAGAAAAACTCTTGCTGCCCTATCGGTGACAGCATTGTTCGCATCTTCTTCCGTTCTATATGCGCAGGGGGATGCTCCGGTGAGGTTTGACATCAAGCCCAATGGAAAGGGTGTGGCCGTAAGCCCTACAATGTACGGCCTCTTCTTCGAGGATATCAACTATGGCGCCGACGGCGGCCTGTATGCGGAGAAAATCAAGAACCGCTCCTTCGACTTTCCGCAGGCTCTTCTCGGATGGACCACTTTCGGCAATGTCGACGTCCTTGAAGACGGACCATTCGAGCGTAATCCAAATTACGTGCGTCTCTCCCCCTCCGGACACCGCGAGAAATATTCCGGTCTTGAGAACGAGGGCTTCTTCGGCGTCAGCGTAGAGAAAGATGCCACTTACCGCTGCAGCCTCTATGGCAGAGTGCCTGACGGCAGGACTTCAAAAATCAGAGTTGAAATAGAAAATCCGGCTTCCGATGCCGAGACTCAGGTCATCGCCTCAAAAGAAATCGGGATTTCCGGAAAAGACTGGAAGAAATATACGGTAGAGCTCCAGCCGGGCGAAACCCTTGAGAAGGGGCGCTTCCGCATAATGCTCCTCAAGCCGGAGAATACCGTCGACCTGGAGCATATATCGCTCTTCCCCACCGATACCTACAACGGCCATGAGAACGGGCTTAGAAAAGACCTTGCGCAGAAACTCGCCGACATCCATCCCGGAGTGTTCCGTTTCCCCGGAGGCTGTATCGTGGAGGGTACTGACCTGGAGACTCGTTACCAGTGGAAAAACACTGTCGGCCCGGTGGAGAACCGACCGGTTAACCAGAACCGCTGGCACTATACCTTCCCCCACCGTTTCTATCCTGACTATTACCAGAGCAACGGTCTCGGCTTCTATGAGTATTTCGTATTGAGCGAGGAGATTGGGGCCGAGCCGCTTCCCGTGCTGAGCGTAGGTCTGGCCTGTCAGTATCAGAACAATGATCCCGGTGCCCATGTCCCTGTCGACAGCCTTCAGCCATATATAGATGATGCCCTCGACCTCTTGGAATTCGCCAATGGCGACATATCCTCCGAGTGGGGTTCCCTCAGAGCGGAAATGGGACATCCAGAGCCTTTCAACCTCAAATATCTCGCCATAGGCAATGAGCAGTGGGGTCCGGAATATGTGGAGCGTCTTGAACCTTTCGTGAAGGCGATACGCGCCAGGTATCCTGAGATAAAGATAATAGGTTCGTCGGGCCCGAACTCAGAGGGTAAGGATTTCGACTACCTGTGGCCCGAGATGACGAAGCTGAAAGTGGATCTGGTCGACGAGCATTTCTACCGTCCCGAAGACTGGTTCCTGGCTCAGGGCAACCGTTACGACAACTACAGCCGAAAAGGTCCGAAGGTGTTTGCCGGGGAATATGCCTGCCATGGCAGAGGGAAGAAGCGCAACCATTTCAACGCCTCCCTGATGGAGGCAGCCTTCATGACGGGTCTGGAGAGAAACGCCGATGTTGTGGAGATGGCCACGTATGCCCCGCTGTTCGCGCATGTTGAGGGATGGCAGTGGCGTCCCGACATGATATGGT
>DKYZ01000103.1:18991-33334 GCA_002493515.1 Porphyromonadaceae bacterium UBA7087
GGATGGCAGTGGCGTCCCGACATGATATGGTATGACAACCTCCGTTCCGTTCCCTCCGCAAGCTACTACGTGCAGCAGCTCTATGCCTGTAACAAAGGAACGAAGACAGTGCCTCTTACTATGAACGGGAAGGCCGTGGCCGGCAACCCTGACCAGCATGGCCTGTTCGCATCTGCTGTCTCCGACGAGCCTACGGGCGACCTCATCGTGAAGGCTGCGAATGTTTCCGACACTGACCGCCCTATCGACATGGCTTTCTCCGGAGTAAAGAAAAACCAGGGTTACAAGACGGTGGAGATAACCACACTCCATGCAGACGCCGACGCGGAGAACACTCTCGACAACCAGAATGCAGTGACTCCACAGACCAAGACAATGGCTATCGACGAGGCCCAGGACTGGACAACCATCCTTCCGGCAAAGACTTTCGCCGTATACCGTTTCAAGAAATAAATCCATAAGAGGGCATCTCCGGGTAAAGTCCACGGGGATGCCCTTATTGTTCCACTATAAAAACCAGCAACATGAATTTCAAAGCGATATCGTTATGCTGTCTCTCGGTAGCGGCAGTTTCCATGTCGGCCAAGACTGTTACGGAGGTCCGGCTGCTTCCTTCCGAGGAGAGCCCTGTGATACAGAAAGAGATTTACGGACAGTTTGCCGAGCATCTCGGCACGTGTATATACGGTGGCCTCTGGGTAGGCCCCGAATCAAGCATACCCAACACCCAAGGCTACCGCAATGACGTGCTCAACGCGCTGAAAGAGCTCAAGGTGCCTGTAATGAGATGGCCGGGAGGCTGTTTTGCCGACGAATACCACTGGATGGACGGAATCGGCCCTAAAGAGAACCGTCCGCGCATGGTCAACAGCAACTGGGGCGGCACAGTGGAGGACAATTCATTCGGCACACATGAGTTTTTCAATCTCTGTGAGCTTCTGGAATGTGAGCCGTATCTGAGCGGAAACGTAGGAAGCGGTACAGTGGAGGAGCTTGCCAAGTGGGTAGAGTATATCACTGCCGAGGAGGGCCCGATGGCTAACCTTCGCAAGCAGAACGGCCGCGAGAAGCCATGGAAGCTTAAATATCTCGGTGTCGGCAACGAAAGCTGGGGTTGCGGAGGAAGTTTCACGCCGGAATATTATTCCGATGTATATCGCCGTTACCAGACCTATTGCCGCAATTTCAACGGCAACAGGCTCTATAAGGTCGCTTCCGGAGCTTCCGACTACGATTATAACTGGACGGATGTGATGATGAAGAATGCCGGACGCATGATGGACGGAATATCACTTCACTACTATACGGTATTAGGCTGGAGCGGAAGCAAGGGGGCTGCGACAAAGTTTACCGACGAGGATTATTACTGGACGCTCGGGAAGTGTCTGGAGGTTGGCTCAGTGGTGAAGAAGCATTGCGACATCATGGATAAATATGACCCCGAGAAGCGGGTAGGTCTGCTTGTAGACGAATGGGGCACCTGGTGGGATGAGGAGCCGGGTACTGTTCCGGGTCATCTCTATCAGCAGAACACGCTTCGCGACGCCATGGTGGCTGCATTGAGCCTCAACACTTTCCATACATTCACCGACCGTGTCAAGATGACAAACATCGCGCAGGTGGCCAACGTGCTCCAGTCGATGGTGCTCACCAAAGGCGACCAGATGGTGCTCACCCCTACTTATTATGTCTTCAAGCTCTATATCCCTCATCAGGACGGGAAGCTGATTCCTGCAAATGTAGAGACTCCGATGAGGAAGGTGCGCGACAACCGTGAGGTGCCTGCCGTCAGCGTCACTGCCTCGACCAGGGATGGTGTGACCGCGATCTCCATCACCAACACCGATCTCACGGAGGAGGCCCAGGTCAACATCGACCTGTCGGGCATAAAGGCCACGAAGGTCAGCGGAGAGATTCTTACCGCCGCGAGTGCCGACGCCTACAACGATTTCGGGCAGCCGGAGAAGGTAAGCCCCAGGGAGTTCAAGGGCGCGAAGCTCTCCAACGGAAAGCTTACCGCCACCCTACCCTCCAAATCAATCGTCACCCTGATATTGAAGTAAGATAAGGTCAGGATAAACAGCAATGAGGCAGGTGTTTTTTACGCCTGCCTCATTGCTTATTCTATCGACCCGATCACCTGCATTAGAGATTCATCGGAGTCGAGGCCCATCTTTTGTTTGAGCCTCCAGCGGCTTTGCCAGACAGATTCAGGTTTCACCGACAGCAGGTGTGCGATCTGACTGGTGTCAAGCCCGATTTTTATGTATTGGCAAAGCCTTACCTGTTTCAGAGACAGAGATGGATAGCGAGAGAGCAGCTGATGGTCGAAATCCGGATGCAGTCTGCTGAATATCTCGGTGAATTTATTCCAGTCGCCAGCCTCTATGATGTTTATTTTCAATGTGGAGAGAAGGTTGTCGGCTTTCGCCTCGTCGATATCGCCCTCCTTTTTTGATTCATTGATGAGCTTTGCCATTTCGCGCAGCCTGTTCTCTTTCTCGGCGGCGGATATGGCCGAGGCTGCCGCCGATTGCAGATGCTGTTGGCTTTCAAGCTCGGCACAGAGCATCCTTGTACGTGTTTTTGCATTGCGTAGAATCAAAAACAGGATTACAGCGCCGGAAACAAGAGCCACCGCGAGGAGGATGATGGTGAAAATGAGTCGTGTCTCGCTCTTTTTGCGTTCGGATAGCATTCTGTCTTTCTCAAGTTCATACTGATATTTGATTTTGGCGGTCTCGAGAGGTCCGGCCTCTATGCGTGCGGAATCAAGAAACGACTGTTTTATGCGGAGCATATCCGCCAGCTGCCGGTATTCATTGTGGCGCGTATGGTATGTAATCATTGATTCGCATATCTCGGCTTTATGCTGGAATTGATTCGCAGAGTCCAGATTATTCCAGGCGCGGAGCGCGAACCAGTCGGCAGAGTCAGCCATTTCCCTGGAATAGTATTCCCGGGCCATGATAGCCTCTACAAGGGCTGTGACCCCCTCCAGACCCGGTTTGGATTTCGCTAAGCCGTAGGCAGCGTGGAGATAACGTGGCTCATGAAGATAGACGTAAGCGTCGACCATCAATGCTGTGTTGAAGTATGCGTTGTCACGGAGACTGTTGCTCTGAAGCAGCTCGCGAACCATATTATTTCGAGAGATAGTGTCTCCGAGGCGGTCGAATACGATTGCCTTGTTGATAACATTCTTGAAGGCGGCTTGTCTGTAACCGATGTTGTTGAAAATCCTTTCAGCACGTTCGGCGCAGTTCAGGGCTGCGGAATCTTCGTTGACGGCAAGGTATCTGACGCATAGATGCACCATATTGCAGGCAATTCCGACGCTGTCTCCAAAAGACTCGTAAATTTCAATCTGCCGTAGAAGGGAATTGTGGATTTTATAATCCGACGAGTTTTTGAGAGCCCACTGCCTTGATCGTATTCTGTTGAAGAGGTAAGGGTCGGAGGTGGAATCTACCCTGCTTTCAAGAATGTGGAGCATACGGCTCGCGGAGTCTTTCTGCATACGTATTGTAGAGACGCCGGTTCTTAAATACATGACACGCTCCTCCAGGTGGAGCTCTTTTGGGAAATCCTTTGCCGCTACAGCGAGGGAGTCTATGAGAATCTCCGCCGAATCGGTCGACTCGAAATCTACGGTCTGTTTCTCGATCTTGGCGGTAAGGGAGTCGACCAATGGTGACACCCGCGTCCATCCGAGATTCTTGATATTGTCGTGATGTTGGCAGCAGGTCATCAGTATAGATATGAGCAGGGTTGCCGGAAATATATTTAGTATATGGCGCATGTCAGGTCATTTTTTGCTACAAATTTATCTAAAAAAATCGGAATGGCTATAATAATATGGGCTATGTGCCCCAATCCGACATCGCAGATTTATGAATCAGCGATTGTATCAGACATTATGGCGAGTGTGGCGCGACAGGCTATTTTCATATTTAAGCTGCTTATTATCAGGGATATGATGTTGTAGAAGGCCGATGTAGAGTTTTTGTAGAACAGGAATATTAGGCGTAATGGAAGGGAAATGCCTACATTTGCGAATCACATTTAAAGAAAAATGAATATGAGACAAATCATTACGACAGCCTTCTGTCTTGGCCTGACACTGGCGGCCACGGCAGCTCCGGTGGAGAGGAAGGTAGTAGGAACGAATTTCCTTCCAGCCGGCGAGATTTCGACAAGGGTTCAAAGCAGTGAGAGCAAGCTTCCAGAGGTCCAGACGCTCGGAACGCTCACGAGAGCCGCGGCAGCGGACGTCACCGCCAGGTTCACAATCGATGAGAGCAAGGAGCAGTACGTGTACGCCGTCATTGCGGTGCCGGCAGACTGCAATCAGGAGGGGCATATAGCCTCTACACCTATCGACAAGACTACGTTCGGTTTCTCGTTGCCGGCAGGAAAATACGACTTCATGTCGATAGTAGACTGCGAGGCGGCCGACCGCAGGGTCTTCCTTATAAAGGAGGGAGTCGAAATCGAAGCTGGAGAAACGGAACTTGAGTTCAACGTAGCCGATGCAGCCTATTCCACGAGAATCTCCCATGTGGATTCGGAAGGGAATGTACTGGCTTTGCCATCGTATACAGAGCCGTCGAACTGCATCTGCGGTGATTTCATCGACATCATCTACCACAATGGATTGATGTGCTGGGCCGGCGAGACACTGGCCTACATGGAGTGCAACTACATCCTTGACACGAACGTGGCAGACAGCAGCTTCTCGTTCCTTAGCCTTGACGTGATAGGAGCGGAGCCTGAGGTGGTGTCATATACCATTCCGGTGGATTTCACACAGGAGGTATGCGGCCCGACGTCATCCGAGGGGTGGCAGGTATCAGACCAGACATTCGCGCCTACTCCATTTGATATTGCCTATGACAACTACTATAAGGATGTGGTAGGCAGAGGGCGAACTTACACATATGCTTCCCGTGGATTGATAAAGGATGGCCAATGGTGGGGAAATACCGGTCTTGGAATCTTCGACATGGTATGCAATTCCGCGAGAGTGGCTTTATGGGCTCCAGAAGGTTATGATGGAGCGTTCGATGTATGTATATTCCCGTCGGCAAACGTTTTCAGCGGCGACGATTCCAGTTTCCAGGGCCTTCCCCTCAGGCGTGGAGAAAACGGGCTTAAGCAGATAGGGTTGAATTTCGGTGCTGGCAATAAAATAATGATTCTTGCTTCTGATGCGGAAGGACAGAGCCTTGCCCGTCAGAACAGCCGTTATGCGGTTGAGCCCGACGGTGCGCAACTCGGTAATTGCGCTCCCCTTTTCCAGGCAAGCAATCATTTCTCAAAATTGAGCTTCACCTATAAGGGTCGTCATGGTGAGGACATGAGTCTGGACGCATACAACATTCTGAGCTCGATGGATGATGAGAAGATTCTTGCTGCCCTTGGTGGCCAGCCGTGCGATGTGAAGATATATGTAGACGACAAGGAGATTTGCTCCTCCATCAACGACCTTCCGTGGGACGTGGACTGGCAGACTGACAAGATGCACAAGGGTGTCTTCACAATGAAGAATGTCCTGATAGACGGCACTATTCAAGGCAGCACGACGGCCGTGGTGAACTGGAATCCCGATAAGGGCAACGGATTCGCCCCGACATTCACAAGCCTCCAGTTCAGGAATCAAGACGGCAAAGTGAACGACCGTTTCGAAAACGCATCCGACGGTATAATAGAATTCACTGTCGCTGATCTGACATTGGAATATAACGATGAAGAAGAGTATGCCTATTATACAATCGGAGCCGCTCCCAAAACCGTCAGGGCTGAGTATGCGGTGCATGGATCGGAAGATTTCTCACCGATAGAGGTTTCTGAGGTTCCTGACATGTATTTCAATCCGGGTTATGGCTATTACTATACCGGAAGTCTGGCATGTGTCGACAAGAAGTCGGCTGACGGATGGTTCGACCTTCGCCTGTATTCCGACAATGAGGACGGCGCCACTGTGGAACAGGTGATTTCCCCGGCATTCCATATCTCGGGTCTTTCAGGAATAGAGAATGTGGAATCTGATAGCTTTGGCTATAGGATAGATGGCAACAACATCATCGTCGGGCAGGGATATAGAATCTATACCGCCACAGGTATTGAGAGCAAGGGCAGAAACCTTGCAGCGGGAGTATATGTGATAACCGACGGCATCAGGGCCAGAAAAGTGGTGATAAGATAAGGCTCTTAAGCATAGAGGGCAGGAGACTGACCCCGGTCGGGAGCATTTGCTTCCTGGCCGGGGTTTGGTGTTTAGAAAAATTTTTAGGGGATTGATGCAGTATTTGGGGATTATGGGTATCTTTACAATGTGAGACAAAACATGACTCATATTGACAACGAGACGCTTGTGGCGGAATGCGGAGCGGGCAACCGGGAAGCGATGGACATCTTCTATAAGAGGTTTGCCCCACGTATGCTGCGCCTTATCGGCAGGTATGTCAGTGAGGTCAAGGATGCCGAGGATATCCTTCATGACGGATTTATTGTGGCTTTTACCCATATCGACACGGTGAAGAATCCGGAAAGGGTGGATTATTGGCTGGCCACGATAATGAGAAATCTCTCGCTGAGATTCCTGAGCTCGCAGGATGTCGGGCAGGTGCTTCACGATATACCGGAAGTGGAGGACTGTGGCGAAATCGAGGACATAATGGATATGGATGTCCTCGAAACCCTTATCCGGAAACTCCCTAACGGCTATCAGAAAGTGTTTCGTCTTGCCGTGCTGGAGAAGAAATCGCACAAGGAGATTGGCGAACTTCTCGGTATAGCCCCGAAAACATCATCATCGCAGCTGTTTCATGCCAAGATGATGATGCGCAGACTGATTACGGAATATCAGAAGCAGGCGGGAATGTTGTCTTTCCTGATAATAGTCTTATCAGCCACATTGTTGTGGAGGTCGGCGCTCTCTCCCTCTCCTTCTATCTCTTCCTCTATATCACCATCCACATCCTGTATTAATTCTCCATCACCTTCCGGCATTGATAATGCACCGCAGGCCTTGGCCAAGAGTCAGCCTATGGCTTCGACTCCCCAAAAACCGGCTGCCATAAAACCGGCTTTCACTCTGCAACTTCCGATAGCCAATGCCACTCCCACACTCGACTGTGGAAAGCTGGCTGAGGCTGCAACCACATATCCGTGTATTTCTGACAGTCTTGACCGAGTACCCGGGCATGACAGTCTTGACCGAGTGCCCGAGCATGACGCGGGGAGCGATTCCGAAGCGGTTCGCGACAGTCTGGCCCGGGCGTATGAACCCATGTTTGCAATGAACGATTATGTCTATACACCGGAAAAAGAGAGGGAGTCGGGATTCTCTCTTGGATTAGGTATGTCTGCGGGCATATCAACCATCAAGTCCGTAAGCGATTCTTACCGTAATGATGCCAACAGTGGAAGCTCGGTAGGAGATCCCGGTGATTTTACTGACGATGAGAGTAATAAGCCGGAGCAGCCTCAATATATGAGGAGCGGAGGATTTCGTGACTATCGTAGCGTAGGCCATCACAATGACCTTCCGGTATCCTTCGCCATAACGGCTGGGAAACGTCTGAACAATATTCTGAGCGTAGAGAGTGGCCTTACCTATACCTACCTTCATTCGGTGTATGACAAGGGCATCTCAAAAATAGACTTCCACTGGCATTATATAGGGATACCTCTCCGGCTTGTGGTCAACGCCTGCCACATCGGGCGTGTGAATCTGTACGCATCGGCGGGAGGACAGGTGGATTTCCCCGTATATTGCAAGGGTGTGGCGAGAGAATCCAGGACTGCCTCGAATCTTGAGACAGGAAAATTCCATGCGCCTGTGGAATGGTCGCTGTCTGCGGCCATGGGAGTGTCGTTCAAGGTTACCGATAATTTCGGAATCTTCATGGAGCCGACACTCAGGTATCAGTTCTATAAGGACGCGGATGTACCTAATATATGGACAGACAACCGGTGGGTGTTCTCCATACCCATTGGGTTGCGGTTCAGCTGGTGAAAAAAATTCTCTCCGTCCATGCAGTGTTTTGGGTATGAAGGCATCATATAGATAAACGGCCTCATGAAAAGGTATAAAAAGACGAAAAGATGAGATTTATATGTAGTATAAGACAAATACTGTCGAAACTATGTGCGGCGTCGCTTGCGCTGCTCGGCTTCAGCTGTAGTTCAGAAGAGGAGTGTATGTACGGAACTCCTTACGGCTCTTATGAGATAAAGGGGAAAGTCACTACGGAGGATGGCAAACCGGTAGACAGGGCGGTCGTCAGAATTACAAATCCTGATATGCCATCTGGTCTTATGTCGGAAATCGCAGACACGACAGGCTCAAACGGAGAGTATAATGCCAAATGCGATTGGGGCTGGCCTGGAGAAAAAAAGATAGTCTGTGAGGCCGAGGATCCTATGTTGGAAGCTGACTCAATCATTGTGGGCATGAAGTTCAGCGGCAAAGAGGCGTGGAATCATGGCCATGCCGAGGCTACTGTGGATTTCAAGCTTAGGAAAAAGAGCGGGGAATGAAAAAATTGTCAATAAAAAAGCGGCTTGCCTTAGAACTTAACCGCAAACTTAAATCTGAACGCCGGAGGGAGCATCCCCTCCGGCAACTTTTCTGGGAGTGTACCTGGCGTTGCAACCTGTCGTGCAGACATTGCGGAAGCGATTGTAAAAGTTCCTCCATGCTGCCCGATATGCCCTCGGAAGACTTCCTGAGGGTGATAGACAACCTGTTGCCGCATATAGACCCACATGTAGTGAGTGTCATAATCACCGGCGGCGAGCCTCTGGTGCGTGATGATATCGAGAAAGTGGGGCTTGGGCTTTACAGACGGGAATTCCCCTGGGGACTGGTGACCAACGGGCAGCTCCTAACAGAGGGGAGATTCGAGAGTCTCCGCAGAGCGGGGCTGCACAACATCACAATAAGCCTTGACGGACTTGAGGATACACACAACTGGATGCGTAACCGTCCCGATTCATTCAGAAAAGCCTATTCCGCAATCAAGACCGTCGCAAAAGCCACTGACATAAATTTTGATGTCGTGACCTGTGTCAACCGCCGGTCGCTTGAGGAGCTTGATGAGCTAAAGGAGCTCCTTATAGATGCCGGAGTAATGAGATGGCGTCTGTTCACTATCTTTCCTTCGGGGAGAGCCGCTCTGTATCCGGAGTTCGAGCTTGGCTCGGAACTGCTTGAGAAACTTATGCGGTTCATTTCCTCCACACGCCAGGAGGGGCGTATCAAGGCCTCATTCTGTTGCGAGGGCTTCTTGGCAGGATATGAAGGCGAGGTGAGAGACCGCTTTTTCGAGTGCCAGGCTGGAGTCAGCGTGGCGTCGGTGCTTCTTGACGGAGGCATAGGTGCGTGCCCGAGCATACGGGCTGATTACCGCCAGGGCAACATCTATGAGGATGATTTCTGGGATGTATGGCAGAACAGATATGGTGAATACCGCGACAGAGAATGGATGAGGCGCGGAGTCTGCGCCGACTGCAGCTTCTGGAGATACTGCGAGGGCAACGGAATGCACCTGCGTGATTCAGAGGGCAACCTAATGCATTGCCATATCATTCATAAAGGGTGACGCCGAGTCTCTTCTCACGTCGCCTTATGGCCTTTGTGAGCAGGATGTTGGCGAGGGTCCATACCACGATATCGGCTCCGAAGAGGAGATTGAGATTGGTGTATGGCGAGAGCATGACATTGCATCCTATGAAAATCGCCGATGCCAGAAGAATGAACAACAGAGCGGAACTCTGTTTCATTCCCAACGCGAGAAGCTTGTGATGTATGTGTCCCTTGTCAGGAAGGAACGGATTTCGGTGACAGCGTATGCGGTGGAAGTATACCCTGACCACGTCGAAGGCCGGAATCATCAGGGGGCAGACCGCGATTACGACTGGATTATAGGCGTAGGGATGGGTGGAGACCGGATAAAGGGCAACCACAGCTATGGAACAGAACACGAGAATGAGGCCTGTGGTGAGAGACCCTGTGTCTCCCATGAATATCTTTTTCTGACGCCCGGGGTCGCCAAACACATTATAATAGAAGAAAGGCACCAGCGTTCCGGCCGCTCCGGCCGCGAGCATTGCAAAGATATACTGTCCCCCCTGGAAGAACACTATGGTGTAGGTGATGAGGGCGATGGCGCTTAGTCCGGAGGCAAGACCGTCGATGCCGTCGATGAGGTTGATTGCGTTGACAATGCCCACGATAACGAGAATGGTAAACATCCAGGAGAGCCACATCGGAATCTCGTCGAGCCAGAGCAGCCCGTAGAAATTGCCTATGTACATGCCTGACGATACAATCAGTATGCCAGAGATGATCTGCACGACGAACTTGGCCCGGTAGCGGACCCCGATAAGGTCGTCGGCTATACCGACAAGATAAAGGAGGATTACCGCACAGACCTCGAACAGCAGAGGTATGGCGCATTCCTCGAGTGCAAGGGCGAAATATTCATTCCCTCCCCGGAGGTTGATGCCCGCGACGAGAGCCACGGAAAACAGGATTGCCGGGAAAAAGGCTATACCCCCGAGCCTGGGGACCACCCCACGGTGGATCTTGCGCTCGTCTGGCTGGTCGAACAACTGCTTGCGGAAGGCGATGAGTATTATCTTCGGTATCAGAATGCCGGTGATAAGAATCGACACGGCAAAGGTCAGCAGCGCGCTCTCAATCCAATAAGACGTAATTTGTTCTGTCATAACGTAATCAAAAAATCCCACTAAAATAATCCTGTCAGGCGGCGCTCTCGGTCGGATGAAATCGTCAAAAAGCAATTCCCGACGGCACAACCCCGCGGGCCATGCGCGCCGCCATGACAAGTCTCTTCTACTTCTATCTGCAAAGTTATAAAAAAGAAGCCAACTTGCAAAACAAAGAGGCGGATAAAGAGGCTCTGGAGGCTAATATGTGTGGCATAAGGGCTTCTTCTTTGATTTATACGGGAATTTTCATTAATTTTGCGGAATATCGACCAAGACTCCCTTCGCGGACGTCGGCCCGGCAGAGAGCCGGCCGGACGCGGAGGGTGATAATCAAGGATATTTCTGACAGGATATGAAAATTCTGATAACAGGCATCGCCGGATTCATAGGCAACGCCCTGGCGCTCCATCTGGCGCGCCGGGGGCATTCCGTGGCCGGTATCGACAACATCAACGCCTACTACGACCCGCGCCTTAAGATCGCGCGTCTCAGGCGCGCCGGTTTCCCGACCGGGAATCTGCCGCGCGTCAAGATGACGCCGTGGTCAGGCCGTCGGCGTGCGGAGGTAGAAGTGGCGGATTTCCCATATGGCGTAACATATCGTTCGGAAACCTATCCTGAGCTGACATTCACGCGCATCGACATAACCGATCTCCGTTGCCTGGAGGATTTCTATCCGCGCGGGCAGTTTGAGACGGTCATTCATCTCGCGGCGCAGGCCGGAGTGAGATACTCCATTGAGAATCCCCTCCTCTACGTCAACACCAACGTAGCCGGCTTCGCCAACCTTCTCGAGTGCGCGCGCAAGGTCAAGACGCCCCATTTCATATACGCCTCGTCGAGCTCCGTCTATGGCGATAATGCTGATGTGCCTTTCTCGGAGGGTGACAGGGTAGACAGCCAGGCGTCGCTCTATGCCGCCACGAAGAAATGTGACGAAGTGATTGCCTCCACCTATTCCCGCCTTTACGGGATGACGACAACGGGATTGCGTTTTTTCACAGTATACGGCCCCTGGGGACGTCCCGACATGGCGCCGTCGCTCTTCGCGGATGCGATACTTGACGGGAGGCCCATCGACGTCTTCAACAACGGCGACATGACTCGCGATTTCACTTATATCGACGATATAGTGGAGGGGGTGGCGGCTGTAGTGGAGAAAGGGGCCAAGGCGTCCGGCAACAGTCTTTATAATATAGGTTGCGGGCATCCCGAGAGGCTCGGGGAGTTCATAAGGCTGCTTGAGAAGGCTATGGGGAAGCGTGCCGCACTCAACATGCTGCCTATGCAGACAGGCGACGTGACGCAGACCTGGGCCGACACCACCGCCTTCCGCCGTGATTTCGGCATGACTCCAGGGATTTCTCTTTCCGAAGGCATAGGGCGTTTTGCCAGATGGCGGCTCTCGGCCGGAGGATGTCCGGAAAATTTCGATAAAATTGTAAATATAGATTGAATCAGATATGAAAAAGGCACTTATAACCGGCGTTACGGGTCAGGATGGCTCTTACCTGTCGGAGTTCCTTCTGGATAAAGGATATGACGTACACGGCATCATTCGCCGCAGCTCGACGGACTATCGCGAAAGAATCACCCATCTTGAGGGGCATCCCCATTTTCATCTTCATTATGGCGACATGGCCGACTCCATGAGCCTGCTGAAGGTCATAAGTTCCGTCCGTCCCGACGAGATATATAATCTTGCGGCCCAGAGCCATGTGCAGGTGTCGTTTGACGTGCCGGAATATACGGCCAATGTCGATGCCACCGGGACACTGCGCGTGCTGGAGGCGGTAAGGCTTGCAGGCCTGGGGGACACATGCCGCATCTACCAGGCCTCGACGTCTGAACTGTATGGCAAGGTGGAATCCGTGCCGCAGAACGAGGAGACTCCTTTCCACCCCTACAGCCCGTATGCCGTGGCAAAGCTCTATGGATTCTGGATTGTCAAGGAATATCGCGAGGCCTACGGAATGTTCTGTTGCTCGGGAATATTGTTCAACCATGAGAGCGAGCGTCGCGGCGAGACCTTCGTGACTCGCAAGATCACTCTTGCGGCCTCGCGTATATCGCAGGGGAAACAGAAGAAGCTTTATCTCGGCAATCTCTCGTCGCTGCGCGACTGGGGATATGCTCCGGATTATGTGGAATGTATGTGGCTCATCCTTCAGAACGACAAGCCTGAAGATTTCGTGATAGCCACCGGGGAGCAGCATACGGTAAGGGAGTTCTGCCAGCTGGCTTTCCGCCGGGTGGGAATCGAGCTCAGATGGGAAGGGGAGGGTCCCGACGAGAAGGGAATCAACGACAAGACCGGAGAGGTCATAGTGGAGGTCTCTCCCGATTTTTACCGTCCCACAGACGTCGTGAATCTGCTGGGCGACCCGTCGAAAGCACGCCGGGAGCTTGGCTGGAATCCGCAGGCCACGCCCTTTGAGGAGCTTGTCAACCGCATGGTTGACGCCGATATGCAGAAGGTGGCTGTCGAGCGCGCCGGGGAGAGGGTGAGACTCAACCTCGAGGAGTATCTTGAGAAGGGAATCGTGAAGTGATTAACGATTAGTTATAAACGATAAACGATAAACGATGAGCGGTAGGCTATGGCTTAGAGTCGTAATGATATCGTAATAATAAACAATATAGGAAAACAAAAGAGGCGTCCCGGGATGAATCGGGACGCCTCTCTTTCGGTTTGGCTGATATGATTAGCCGTTTACTTTCTTCATGTGAGCGATGAGGTCGAGCACCTTGTTGGAGTAGCCGATCTCGTTGTCATACCAGGAGATTACTTTCACGAACTTGTCGGTGAGGTAAACGCCGGCGTTTGCGTCGAAGATGGAGGTCAGGGGGCATCCGAGGAAATCGGAGCTTACCACAGCGTCCTCAGTGTAGCCGAGCACACCCTTGAGCTCGCCTTCGGCAGCCTCTTTCATGGCAGCGCAGATGTCCTCCTTTGTGGCGGGCTTGGCGAGGTTGCAGGTCAGGTCGACAACAGAAACGTCGAGAGTCGGGACACGCATCGAGATACCGGTGAGCTTACCGTTGAGCTCGGGTATCACTTTGCCTACAGCCTTGGCAGCGCCTGTGCTGGAGGGAATGATGTTGCCGGAAGCAGCACGGCCGCCGCGCCAGTCTTTCAGAGACGGACCGTCAACGGTGCGCTGTGTGGCTGTCGTGGAGTGAACGGTAGTCATAAGACCCTCTACGATGCCGAACTTCTCGTTGAGCACCTTGGCGATGGGGGCCAGACAGTTGGTGGTGCAGGAAGCGTTGGAAACGAACTGAGTGCCCTTTACATAGCTGTCCTGGTTTACACCGCATACAAACATCGGGGTGTCATCCTTCGAGGGAGCCGACATGACAACATATTTCGCTCCAGCCTCGATGTGGGCCTGGGCTTTCTCCTTGGTGAGGAAGAGACCGGTGGACTCCACTACATACTCGGCGCCTTTCTCGCCCCAAGCGATCTCAGCGGGGTTCTTGCATGCGGAAACCTTGATTTCCTTGCCGTTGACGATAAGAAGGCTCTTCTCTACGTCGTAGGATACCTCGCCGTCGAAACGACCGTGCATTGTATCATACTTGAGCATGTAAGCCATG
>DKYZ01000103.1:33626-52224 GCA_002493515.1 Porphyromonadaceae bacterium UBA7087
TACTTGAGCATGTAAGCCATGTAGTCTACGGGAAGGAGGTCGTTGATTGCCACAACCTCGATGTCATCTCTCTTGGTGGATGCGCGGAACACGAAACGTCCGATACGGCCGAAGCCGTTGATACCAATCTTTGTCATGTTACAATAATATTGATTTGGGTTCTTATAATGTTTTCTCTGATTCCTATTTATTAAACGTGAGGGCTAAGCGGAAAGCCCGACTCTTGCAAAGACGGCCTTACGCCGCTAACTCACGGCAAAGTTACTATTTTTTTCCTTACGGAGGTGCTGAAACTATAAATTTTTTTCATTTACGCGTGTTTTATGGCGCTGCTGGGGCGTTTTGTCATATTTTTTTCCCATATTTGCATTTGAATCGACCGAAACGGCCGGTCGGTTGTTGTGCATGTATAACAATCTTAATCGTTTAATATCTTTTATATGGGTAAATTTTTAGCAGATTTTAAGGAGTTCGCCCTGAAGGGAAACGTCATTGACATGGCTGTCGGTGTTATCGTCGGCGGCGCATTCGGCAAAATTGTGTCGTCGTTGGTCAACGATATACTGATGCCGGTGATATCGCTCGTGACCGGGGGCGACGGCTATAAGAACCTGAAGTACGTGATCCGCGAGGCCAGCCCGGCTACTGCCGACGGAGTGGCCGCTGTCGAGGAGGTGGCTGTCAACTATGGCCTCTTCATACAGAATATCGTGGATTTCCTGATAATCTCCCTCTCTATCTTCATCGCCCTGCGGTATGCGGTGAAGCTGAAAAAGAAGGAGGAGGAGCCGGCTCCGGCTCCCGAGCCCGCTCCTACAAAGGAGGAGACCCTGCTTACAGAAATACGCGACCTGCTCAAGCAGCAGAACAGCCAGGCACGGTCAGGAAAATGACACCGCGACTCATAGAGCCGACGCCCTCCCACTCCGGGACGGGCGCCGGCCGTTTTTTTGACCCAGACAGGACCGTATCTTCCAAAATTCGCTTTTTTCAGGGGCTAGACCAAATTTTATACTTTATTTGACCGGACTTTATCCCAAATGAATGGTTTTTTATTCTAATTTTGTAACCGACAAACAAAACCTTAATCACGAAATGAACTCAATCCCCAAGTATGCCCTGACGGCTTTGGCTGCCATTTCGGCAATCTTTACCGCCAATGCCCAGGATTGCGCCCCATCGCAATGTTCCAATCCGGAAAAGAAAAATGTGGTCGAGATCATCGACCGAGTGAACACCTACTGGCAGGACAGCCATAAGCCCGAGGACTGGGCGTTCTGGCATGTGGCCGCTTATCACACCGGCAACATGGAGGCTTACAAGCTTACCGGCAACAAGGATTATCTCGACTACTCGAAGCGCTGGGCCGAGCACAACCAGTGGAAGGGCGCCAAGAGCGACGACCGCAGCAAGTGGAAATACAATTATGGCGAGACCGACGAGCACGTGCTTTTCGGCGACTGGCAGATCTGCTTCCAGACATATGCCGACCTCTACAACGAGGAGCCCGACCCCGGGAAGATAAAACGGGCAAGGGAGGTGATGGAATACGAGATGTCGACACCGCAGCACGACTACTGGTGGTGGGCCGACGGCCTCTACATGGTGATGCCCGTCATGACCAAGCTTTACAAGATTACCGGCAATCAGCAGTATCTCGACAAGCTTTACGAATACGAGCAGTACAGCGACTCGATAATGTTCGACCCCGAGGCCAGTCTCTACTACCGCGACGGCAAATACGTCTACCCCAGGCATAAGAGCGCCAACGGCAAGAAGGATTTCTGGGCACGTGGCGACGGATGGGTATTGGCCGGTCTGGCAAAGGTGCTTTCCGACCTTCCCGCCGATTATGCGCAGCATCCCTATTTCGAGAACCGTTTCAAAGACCTCGCCACCGCTGTTGTGGATGCCCAGCAGCCCGAGGGATACTGGACACGCTCCATGCTCGATCCGGAGCACGCTCCAGGCTACGAGACCTCCGGAACGGCGTTCTTTACCTATGGACTGCTCTGGGGCGTGAACAACGGCTATCTCAAAGGATGCAAGTATGAGAAGGCTGCGAAAAAAGGATGGAAATATCTGTCGGAGGTGGCACTCCAGCCCGACGGCAGGGTAGGCTATGTGCAGCCTATCGGCGAAAAGGCCATACCGGGACAGGTGGTCGATACCAATTCGACAGCCGATTTCGGTGTGGGAGCGTTTTTGCTTGCCGCAAGCGAATATGCCCGTTTTCTTGAAAGGGAATGCCATGGAAAAGAGGCCGGGACTCCCGACTGCTGCAAGTAAATCCGGAGACTAACGCAATGTAACTATAAGATATGGAAAATATGTTTTCGCTTGAGGGCAAGACAGCCCTCGTCACCGGCGCCGCCTACGGCATCGGACTCGCCATAGCGACGGCCCTTTCCCGCGCCGGCGCCAGAATCTACTTCAACTGCTCGCGCCAGGAAACGATAGACCGCGGCCTGGCGGCATACAAGGAGCTCGGTATCGACGCAAAGGGGTTTCTCTGCGACGTGACCGACGAGGAGGCCGTAAGGAAAATGGTAGCCGAGATCGAGGCTGAGGCCGGAGCTATCGACATTCTCGTCAACAATGCCGGCATCATCAAGCGTATCCCGATGGAGGAGATGTCTGTGGAGGATTTCCGCAGGGTTGTCGACATTGACCTTGTGGGGCCGTTCATATGCTCCAAGGCAGTGATTCCGGGCATGATCAGGAAAGGTCACGGCAAGATAATCAACATCTGCTCAATGATGAGCGAGCTGGGCCGCGAGACTGTAAGCGCCTATGCCGCCGCAAAGGGTGGCTTGAAAATGCTTACGCGAAACATCTGCTCAGAGTTCGGAGGCCACAATATACAGTGTAACGGCATCGGGCCGGGCTACATCGCCACAGAACAGACCGCTCCGCTGCGTGAGCGTCAGGCTGACGGGAGCCGTCATCCCTTCGACTCCTTCATCATCTCCAAGACTCCGGCTGCCCGGTGGGGAACGCCCGAGGACCTCATGGGCCCGGCTGTATTCCTGGCGTCGGACGCCTCGAATTTCGTCAACGGCCACGTGCTTTACGTCGATGGCGGTATCCTTGCCTATATCGGCAAACAACCTTCATGACCAAAGACGATGGATTACACCATAAGGAGCATAGCCGTCATGGCGCTCGCGGCGCTGCCTCTGGCAGTCGCCGCGCAGTCGCGCCTGACAGTTGAGAACCACCTGCCCTTCGACCGAAAGTCTGAGATTGTGGAAATACCTGCCGCCCCGGTGACGGAGAAATTCGGCGAATCGTTCATAATCACCGACAGCGGGGGTAACGAGGTTGAATGGCAGGTCACCCATGACGGGAAGCTGATTTTTCCGGCAGACGTGAGGGCGAACTCCTCCACCACCTATAATATAATAAAGGGAGTGGCGGCAAAGAAAACCCCGAAAGTGTATGGGCGCCAGTTCCCCGAGCGAAAGGACGACATGGCATGGGAGAACGACCGCAGCGCATACCGAGCCTACGGGCCTGCTCTCGAGAAATCTGGCGAGAGGGCTTTCGGCTACGATCTGTGGACAAAATGCGTCGATACCCTCGTGCTTGAGCAGCGCTTTTTCGACCACAACCACCGCAACCTGTCGTTCCACAAGGATCATGGCAACGGCATGGATGTCTATTCGGTAGGGTCGACGTTGGGAGGGGGAACCGCCGCACTGCTGAATGACAATGGTGAGATAGTATATCCCTATTGCTACCGCGACTATGAGATTCTTGACAACGGGCCGCTGCGTTTCACTGTGAGCCTGACATACAATCCCGTCACGGTGAATGCCGACACAGCCGTGGTGGAGAAAAGGCTTATCTCTCTCGACAGGGGCAGCTGGCTCAACAAGACTGTGGTGAGCTATGACGGACTGACGACGAAGAGAACCGTGGCCCCCGGCATTGTGATTCACCGCCAGAATCCGGCCGCGTATATTTTTTCAGAAGACGGCAAGGCGATGTCTTACGCCGACCTTACCGACAACAGCGACTGTGGCAACGGGGTGATGTTTGTCGGTGTGGTGGTGCCCCAAGGCTCGGCAATGTCCTATCAGCCGCTGGCGGAGCGTGCCGGAGACGCCGTGGGGCATATCCTGGCCAAGGCTCCGATCGCACCGGGAGAGGATTTCCTGTATTACTGGGGGTCAGGGTGGTCGAAAGGCGGAATGCCCGACCAGCTCGAATGGCAGGCCACCCTGGAGAGATTCCGCGACACTGCCGCCTCTCCCCTGTCGGTGATTCTGGAATGAGCTGCGCCGAGAGAGAATATCAAATCAAAGCAAAACAACCTGACATCTTCAAATGGAAGCAATTTTCAAATATATAATCGGACTCGGAGCGGCGGTGATGATGCCTGTGATCTTCACCATTCTCGGCGTATGCATAGGCATCAAATTCGGCGACGCGCTGAAGGCCGGCCTGAAAGTGGGCGTCGGTTTCGTGGGGCTTTCTATCGTGACCGCGCTTCTAACCTCCGCACTCGGACCCGCGTTGAATTCGGTGGTGGATCTCTATGACCTTCACCTGCATGTCTTTGACATGGGGTGGCCTGCGGCCGCCTCGGTGGCCTACAACACGGCTGTAGGGGCCTTCATCATTCCGGTATGTCTCGGAGTGAATCTCCTTATGCTGCTGACAAAGACCACCCGCACGGTCAATATCGATCTCTGGAACTACTGGCATTTCGCCTTCATAGGGGCTGTGGTGTATTTCGCCTCCGATTCCCTTGCCTGGGGTTTCTTCGCGGCGATAATATGCTATATCATAACCTTGGTGCTTGCCGACATGACGGCGAAGAAGTTTCAGGATTTCTATAAGGATGTCGACGGCATCTCGATTCCCCAGCCCTTCTGCGCCGGCTTCGCCCCCATAGCGTGGGGGCTGAACATCATCCTTGACAAGGTGCCGGGCCTTAAGAAGCTTGAGATCGACGCCGAGGGTATGAAGAAAAGATTCGGGGTGATGGGCGAGCCGTTGTTCCTTGGTGTCGTTGTGGGTATCCTTATCGGAATGCTCGCCTGCGAAAGCTGGAGCGCGGTAGTAGACAATATACCTATGATTCTGGGGCTCGGCATCAAGATGGGGGCGGTGATGGAGCTGATTCCACGCGTGACGGTGCTCTTCATCGAGGGTCTGAAGCCGATAAGCGATGCCACACGTCAGCTGATAGCGCGTAAATTCAAGAACGCCGACGGTCTGAACATCGGAATGAGCCCGGCTCTTGTGATCGGCCATCCCACTACGCTTGTGGTGTCGCTGCTTCTGATTCCGGTGACGCTTGTGATCGCCGTGTTCCTTCCCGGCAATGAGTTCCTTCCGTTGGCTTCACTGGCAGGAATGTTCTATGTCTTCCCGCTGATGCTTCCCTATACGAAGGGTAATGTGTTGAAGACGTTCATCATAGGGCTGGTGGTGCTGATATTCGGACTGCTTATGGTGACCAATATGGCACCCTATTTCACCAAGGCCGCCCATGATGTCTATGCCGCGACCGGCGACAGTGCCGTAGCCATACCCCAGAACTTCGAGGGGGGCAGTCTCGACTTCGCCTCAAGCCCGCTTGCCTGGATAATATTCCAGTGTTGCGAGAATCTGAAGGCGGTAGGCGCAGGCGTGCTCGTGCTTCTCACAGCCGGCATGATGTATTGGAACCGCGTTCTTATCATCCGCAACCGCGACCTTATGGAGAAGAGAAACTCCGACAAGCTTCAGAGCATGGAATGAAACCAGGACTCCGCGCCTGCCTCTTTTGCAGGAAAGACGCGGAGCCGATATTCGACTACATAAAACAAACATAATTATGAGCAAAATAGTGACATTGGGCGAGATAATGCTTAGGCTCTCGCCTATGGCCTGCAAGCGTTTTGTGCAGGTAGACAGTTTCGATGCCATATGGGGCGGCGGAGAGGCCAATGTGGCCGTCAGCTGCGCCAATTACGGTCACGACGCATGGTTCGTCACGAAGCTCCCGAACCATGAGATCGGCCAGGCGGCTGTTAACGCGTTGCGCCGCTATGGCGTCCGCACCGACAGGATAGCCCGGGGTGGCAACCGTGTGGGCATATATTATTGTGAGACCGGTGCATCGATGCGCCCCTCAAAGGTAATCTACGACAGGGCGGGCTCCTCGATAGCGGAGGCTGACCCCTCGGATTTCGATTTCGACGCCATAATGGAGGGTGCCGACTGGTTTCACTGGAGCGGCATAACCCCGGCAATCTCCGACAAGGCGGCCGAGCTTACGCGACTGGCCTGCGAGGTTGCCAAACGTCACGGAGTGACGGTAAGTGTGGACCTGAACTTCCGCAAGAAGCTATGGACGAGCGAGAAGGCGCAGTCTGTAATGCGTCCGCTTATGAAATATGTGGATGTCTGCATCGGCAACGAGGAGGACGCGGAGCTCTGCCTCGGATTCAAACCCGATGCGGATGTAGAGGGGGGAGATACAAACGCCGATGGCTACAAGGGCATCTTCGAGGCTATGATGAGGGAGTTCGGTTTCAAATATGTGGCCAGCACCCTTCGTGAGTCGTTCTCCGCCACCCATAACGGCTGGAAGGCGATGATTTATGACGGGGAGGAATTTTACGAGAGCAAACGCTACGACATCGACCCGATTATCGATCGCGTTGGCGGTGGCGACAGCTTCTCGGGGGGCTTGATTCACGGACTTCTGACGATGGAGACGCAGGGGGAGGCCCTGGAGTTCGCGGTTGCCGCTTCGGCACTTAAACAGACAATCAACGGCGACTTCAATCTGGTCAGTGCCGAGGAGGTGAAGGCTCTCGCAGGCGGGAGCGCAAACGGAAGAGTACAGAGATAAAAAAGGAAAGCAATGGCAAGATTCGACAATATGGCGGTGATGCAGAAGATGGCCGCCACAAGGATGGTGCCTGTCTTCTATCATAAGGATGTGGAGACGGCTAAGAGAGTGGTCAAGGCCTGCTATGACGGAGGCGTCAGGGCTTTTGAGTTCACCAACCGTGGTGATTTCGCCCATGAGGTGTTCGGTGAGCTGGTGAAGTATGCGGCCGAGGAGTGTCCGGAAATGGCGCTTGGAGTCGGCTCGGTAGTGGATCTGGCGACGGCAGCGCTCTATATTCAGCTCGGGGCATGCTTCGTGGTGGGTCCCCTGTTCAATCCCGAGATAGCTCCGGTATGCAACCGTCGTTGTGTGCCTTATATTCCCGGTTGCGGCACAGTCAGCGAGGTAGGGAAGGCTCAGGAGGCCGGTTGCACCGTGTGCAAGCTCTTCCCCGGTGACGTCCTCGGCCCGAAGATGGTCAAGGGACTCATGGCCCCTATGCCCTGGTCGAAAATCATGGTCACAGGCGGAGTGGAGCCTACCCGCGACAATATCCAGGGATGGCTTTCGGCAGGAGCTTTCTGCGTGGGGATGGGCTCGAAACTCTTTCCCAAGGAGAGGGTGGCTGCCGGCGACTGGGACTACATAACGGAGAAATGTCGTGAGGCAATCTCCTATACCCACATAAAGTAAAAAATTAAAACATTCAGAATGAAGAAGATATTTATGACACTTGCGGCCGTCGCCTTGTCGACCGCCGCGTTCGCGCAGACGAGCTATACCATAGTGCGCGCCTGCCATCCGGATGACGTGAAGCATTACGACACGGAGCAGCTCCGTTCCCATTTCCTTATGGAGAAGGTGATGGAGAACGACAAGATTATCCTTACCTATACCCTCTATGACCGTCTTGTGTACGGCGGTATCGTCCCCGTGACCAAGACTCTCGAGCTTGAGACAATCGATCCGCTGAAGTCGGAGTATTTCCTTCAGCGCCGTGAGCTGGGAGTAATCAACACAGGCGGCGACGGCATTGTAAATGTTGACGGTAAGGACTATGAGCTCCATTTCAAGGACGCTCTATATGTCGGCATGGGCAACAGGAAGGTGACTTTCCGCAGCAAGGATGCGTCGAATCCGGCGAAGTTCTACATCAATTCCACTCGTGCGCACAAGGCGTATAAGACGCAGCTGATCACCATCGACGGACGCAAGGGGTCGATCAAGGCCAATTCCTTCGCCGCCGGTTCTCTTGAGGAGAGCAACGACCGTGTGATCAACCAGCTGATTGTGAATAATGTGCTTGAGGAGGGCCCTTGCGAGCTTCAGATGGGTCTGACGGAGCTTAAGCCGGGTAGCGTCTGGAACACTATGCCCGCCCATACCCACGACCGTCGTGTGGAGGCCTACTATTACTTCAACCTCACTCCCGGCAACACAATCTGCCACATCATGGGGGAGCCTCAGGAGAACCGTCTTATATGGATGCAGAACGAGCAGGCTGTGATTTCTCCCGAGTGGTCGGTCCACTGCGCTGCCGGCACCTCCAACTACATGTTCATCTGGGGCATGGGCGGCGAGAATCTCGACTATACCGACATGGATAAGGTAAAATATACCGAGATGAGGTAAGGTGTTGATTGTAAGTTAAATATAACGAGTATAACAGGGTGCCCGGCTTTTTTTAAGTCCGGGCATCTCATTCTCAATAGGGCCAGACGCTTCAAAAAGCCGAATTTTTTTTGTAATTTTGTCTCCGAATATATTAGTTACGCAGGATATGGCGTTTATATAGCTATAACCTGAATTGTTTAATCAAGGATTCCAATATCCTCAAGAGACATCATTACGATATGGCTAACGAGAGTTCTGACTCCCAGCAAAATAACAAACAGAAATTCAAGCTCACAGACCTATGGGCTTTGACCCTACAGAACTGGATGTGGGTTCTTTTGTCGCTCGTGGTCTGTTTAGGACTGGCCTTCCTTTATCTGAAGGTTACAAATCCAACCTACAACCGCGAGGCGGCTGTGATAGTGAAGGATGAAAATGAGGGAGCCTCGCTCGGAGGCGCGCCGGATCTTGGATTTGGCGACTTAGGCCTTTTTTCCAACAACTCCAATTTCGAGAACGAGATATCCACGTTCCGCTCTCCCGATTATATGGAGGAGGTGGTGAAGCGTCTCGGCCTTCAGACCAATTACCGTGTCAAGAAAGGTTTGCGTAAGGCCGAGCTTTACGGGGACAATCTGCCACTCACTGTGACTTTCAGTGAACTGCCGGAAGATGAGGGCGCAAGCATCTCCTTTACCGTTTATGATAGCGGAGACATAATCCTTGACCGAAAAATGCTGGTAAACGGTAAAAAAGCTGAGCTGCCGAAGGACATGAAGGTTCGCTTCGGTGTCCCCTTCAATACCCCTGCTGGAAAAGTCATAATCAACAAGACCGAAAATTTTGGAAAAGGTCCTCGTCAGAGACATAATGTCGAAGTCGAGGAGGAAGATAAGGATAAGAAGTATTATGTCGACCGTATGTCAATTATCGACGCTACCGACAAATATGTCGGTCTGACTGACATAGACAAGGAGAACGACAAAGGCGCGACTGTGATAAACTTTTCCGTAAAGGACCCTTCGAAACAGAGGGGGGATGATATTCTAAACACCCTTATAGACGTCTACAACACTCGTTGGGGCGATGAAAAGAATATGGTTGCTGTGAATACATCCAAATTTATCGACGAGAGGCTAAGCGTGATAGCCTCAGAGTTGGGAGATGTAGACAGAGCCATCACAGACTATAAGAAGAACAATCTCATAATAGATATAGCAGCCAATAACAGAGTGACCCTTGAAAAGGGACTGGAGGTTGACAAACAGAAAATCGAGATGTCAAACAATCTCCAGATGGCTAAGTATCTTAGGGATTATATGAAAAAATCCGGAAACGAGTTCCAGACGCTTCCCGTGAATCTGGGTTACGGCAGCATGAATATCGAGCGTCAGATAGCTGACTATAACGAAGCTGTGATGCATCGTAACTCTCTTGTTGCCAACAGCTCCGTCTCCAACCCGATGGTTGTGGATCTCGATGAGCGTATAGGCTCCATGCATAAGAGTATAATGTCTTCTCTTGAGACACAGGTCAAGACTCTTGAGACATCCATAGCAAATCTCAACAAGGAGGAATCTGCCAACAATGCGGATATTGCGTCCAACCCGGAGCAGATAAATTATCTGCGTACTCATGGCCGCGAGCAGACTGTCAAGGAGCAGCTCTATCTGTTCCTGCTCCAGAAGAAGGAGGAGAACGAGCTCTCGCGTTCCTTTGCCGGACAGAATATAAAGGTTATCAGGCGTCCTAACGGAAGCGAGACCCCATACAAGCCTGTTCCTAAGATGATTTATATGATAGCGCTTATATTTGGTATCGGTATACCTGTCAGCATCCTTTATGCCATGGAGACCGGCAACACCAAGCTGCGCTCGCGCAAGGATATCGAGCACCTTGACCTTCCGCTTCTTGGTGAGATTCCGCAGATCAAGAAGAAGATGGGCAAGGATGCCAAGCATCATGGCGACAATATCGTTGTCGGTGAGGGTCAGCGTGATATCGTCAATGAGTCGTTCCGCGTAATCCGCACTAACCTCGGTTTCATTACATCGAAAGACAAGGATGGTTCCGCTATTATGGTTACTTCATTCATATGGAACTCCGGAAAAACGTTCGTCACGATGAATCTCGGCGTTACCTGTGCTCTTCAGGGCAAGAGGGTACTTGTGGTGGATTGCGACTTGCGTCACCGTTCTGCCTCATCTTATATAGGTTCGCCGAAGCGCGGCCTGACAGATTATCTCAACGGCACGGTCAGCGACCTCAGGTCTGTAATCGACTGCGACTCTCTGGTGAAGAATCTCTGTGTGCTTCCTGCCGGAACGCTTGCGCCGAATCCCACGGAGCTGCTTGAGTCGGAGAGGTTCTCGGAGGCTATCAAGGAGCTGAAAAAGGATTACGATTACATTTTCCTTGATTGTCCGCCTACCGAGATGATGGCTGACGCCCAGATTGTCAATCTCGTCACTGACCGTACGATATTCATTCTCAGGGCCGGCAATCTTCCGCTTGCCACCCTACCCCTTCTCAAACAGTATTACGTGGAGAAGAAATTCAAGAATATCTCGGTTATTCTCAACGGCCTCAGCGATGTGAAGCGTCGTGGCTACGGTTACGGCTACGGATATGATTTTGAAGAGAAGAAAGGATTGAAGAAGATAATCTCAAAAATCAAGAAATGATTTATCTTCTGATACTTGCGCTGATACTCTTCTGTGTATGGAGATACGACCTGCTTGAGGAGACAGAGCGAAAAGAAGTTTTCTATTGGGGAATATGCGTAATCTTCATTCTCCTTGCCGGCCTCAGATATGAGATCGGTATAGATACGCGTATGTATATGAAGTCATGGGAATTTTATCCTGACTTCTGGAACATGCACTGGTTTGAGGATATCTCACGCTTTCAGGAGAAAGCGAGCGGACTGAACCGTTTTCAGCCCGGATGGGTGCTATACTGCATGATAATCCGCTCTATAAGTGAGGATTTCACTTTATTACAGATTGTCACTGCCTTGCTGTTCAACATAGCTATATTCCGCACGATTAAAAAATATTCGAGATATCCGTTCCTTACTATCCTTATATTTTATATCAATTTCAAATTCCTGGAGTTTGAATTTGAGATCATGAGGGAGACGGTGGCGGTCTCGGTCTTCCTTTTGTTGGCATTTGATAATTATATCAAACGCCGGTGGGCGGCATATTATGTTGGGACAGCATTTGCATTTTTTATGCACACATCCGCAATCCTGATGTTTATGCTTCCTCTTGTCCGTAATATTGACTGGAGCCTGAAGAAGTACACCATTATTATGGTGATGCCCTCTTTTTTACTGGCTGTGGCCGGGCGTGCGATATTGGGCAACCTTATCAACATATTTTTGGGCGGGAGCGGCTTCATTGCCCAATATGCAGCGGGAGCGGTGGAAAATGAGACGAATCTGAATTACCTGCTCATGTATGGACTTCAGCCGGTTCTATTATATTTACTGTCGGCTTTCGGATTTAAATATATCGAAAGTAAGGAAGCCAGGACCATAGTATTCTTTTCCATTATTTTCATGAATTTCAATATGGTCTATTTCACTGCCGGAAGATTGGTGAATTATCTTGTGATACAGGTGTTTATCGCCATAACTCCGATATTCTATCTGCTGATAAAAAAATGTAGAACGGAGTTGATAGCAGTCGTGCTGTGTCTGATATACTCCGCTCCTACCATATACAGTTTTAAAAAGCCAGAAAATGTAGCGCGTTATTATCCTTATCAGTCAGTTATTTACCATAATCAGACGCGCTATCAGAAGAGTATAGAGCCATTTCAGGATTAAAAATGAGTAACCCCCCTGTAATAATATTTGCATATAATCGTATAGAGGCACTGAATAAATGTGTTGACACGCTGGCAGCCTGTCCTGAATCTGAAGTCACCGACTTATATATATTCGTCGATGGCCCTCGGAATGAGTCAGAAGCAGAAAAAGTGCGTGATGTAGTTCGTTTTGCAAGGAGTGTCGGTAGCCAATATCAGTTCAGGAGCGTGTCGGTTGAGGAATCAACAGTGAATAAGGGATTGGCATGCTCTGTGATAGAAGGTGTGGATTATGTCATAAATAAATATGGAAGTGCAATAATAGTGGAGGACGATCTGGAGGTGCTTCCTAACTTTCTGGGGTATATGTCGGATGCCCTTTCAAGATATGAGGCGGAGAAGGAAGTCTTCTCTATTTGCGGCTATACAAACAAAGTAAGGATTCCCGCTGATTATATGTACGACGCCTATTTCTGCACCCGCTCCAGCTCTTGGGGCTGGGCTACCTGGGCCGACAGATGGAATACGGTTGACTGGACGTTCGAGAGGTGGGAGGAATGGAAAAGAGAGCGTGCTGGGTTCAATTCGTGGGGAGGCTCCGACTGTTTCTCCATGCTTGACGCATGCCGTAAGGGAGAGAACAGCTCCTGGGCCATAAGGTTCTGTTTCGCCCAGTATCTGCAGAAAGGAGTGTCGCTGTTCCCTGTGAGAAGTCTGGTGACGAATAACGGATTCGACGGCAGTGGCTCGAATTGCCGCAAATGGAGCCGGTTCCGCCATGAAATGGGCGATTCTTCCAAAACAGAGTTTAAAATGCCTGATAACGTTACAATTAACCGCAGTCTGTATCGTAGCGCAATGTCATACCACGGGCTTCTGATCAGGGCCTGGAGCAAGATAATGTATGCCTTGCATAAATAAAATCATGATTTCTACGTTAAAAGGATAGTATGAGATTATATCGACCCTGACCAATGGCTGAAGGAAAGCGCAAAATACTCATGATAGCTCCCCTACCGCCTCCTGTGCATGGTTCGGCGATGATGACCCAATATATCAAGGACAGCCAGCTTGTTAACGAGGCTGTCGATATGGATTGGGTCAATCTGTCGACATCCCGGCGCATGGATGAGATCGGAAGGGGGTCTTTGGCAAAATGTATGCGTTTCGCCGCCGCGTTTCTCAACGCGGCGCGGAAACTCGTATTCCGTCGGTATGATCGTGCTTATATAGCGATAGCGTGCCGAGGAACCGGTTTTCTCAAGGACGCACCTTTTGCCCTGCTATGCCGGCTCTTCAGAGTACCTCTCATAATCCACCAGCATAACAGGGGGATGGCCGACTATGTTGACCGTCCCATATACCGGACTTTGCTGCCGAAAGTGTACAAGGGTGCGAGCGTGTTGCTGCTTTCCTGGCATCTTTATGACGATATCAGCCGGGTGGTTGACCGTTCGCAGATAACCATATGCCATAATGGTATTCCAGACGAGGCCTCGGGAGCTCATTCCGCGCCCGGCACGCCTGTGAGACTGCTTTTCCTTTCGAATCTCATGGCTGAGAAAGGGGTATATGTCCTACTTGATGCCTTGAAGCTGTTGAAAGACCAGGGATGCCGTTTCAGATGTCAGTTTGTGGGAAGTGAGACGGAGGAGATTCCGGTTTCGCTCCTGGAGACCGAAATAAGGAAACGCTGCCTTGATGATGAGGTTTCTTATCTTGGAAAACGCTATGGGAAAGAGAAGGAAGAAACTTTCGCCGACAATGATGTCTTCGTCTTTCCCACAAGCTATGACTGTTTCCCCCTGGTGCTCCTGGAGGCGATGCAGCATGGCCTTGCCGTAGTCACCACTGATATGGGAGGCAATCCCGATATAATAGACGATGGCGTAAACGGATACATAGTGAGGCGTGACGACCCGGGAGATCTCGCCCTTCATATAAAGCAATTGATCGACAATCCCGAGTTGATCGGCCGATTCGGCCGGGAAGGCCGGAATAAGTATTCTTCTTCATTCACATTGAGGCGGTTTGAAGAAAATATGGTCAGAATCCTTTCTTCTAACTGAAACCCCCAATGCAGACATTCGTATTGACACCGACAATAGACATGGAAGAGTATTTCAACATAAGATATGAATTTGACAGGGACAAGGTCCACAAGGCTATCGACAAACGGTTGACAGCCAAGGGGAGTGACTATATCTGTGTGTCTGATGGTGTCGTTCTCGACAGCGTGACCCGCAATCCCACTTACAAGGACATAATCAATGGAGGAATGTTCTCTATCTGCGACAGCAGTTACGTCCCTTTGTATCTCAAATTCCTATATGGTATAAACCGGGGTCAATATACTGGCCATGAGATATTTCAATATGTTGTGTCGAGAAAGAAATACAGGATGATGTTTCTCGGCACTTCAGAGCATATCCTGACCCCCTTGAAGGAGAAGCTCGTGAAGGTCGACCCGAGAATCGCTGAGATGAAATTCATAGAGCTTCCGTTTGCCGAGGCGGAGGATTTTGACTACAAGAAGATTGGAAAACTTATCAACGACGACCGTCCTGACATAATATGGGTTGCGTTGGGTGCCCCGAAGCAGGAGACATTTATGTATTATCTGAAGCCCTATCTTGAGCATGGTGTCATGATATCAGTGGGAGCTGTATTCAAGTTTGTCAGCGGCGTGGAGGCCAAGAGGGCTCCCCAGTGGATGATAAAACATCACCTGGAGTTTGTGCATCGCATTTTTTCAGAGCCCCGTAAGCAGGTGAAGCGTTGCCGCTCCATAGTCAAGACCCTTCCGGGACTTTTAATGTCAGAATACATGCGGAAGCGTAACAACCCCCCGTATGCAAAACCAATCAACCAAGAGTCAGCCATGACGAAACCGCGTATAATAGCATTTTATCTTCCACAATACCATTCTTTTCCGGAAAATGACGAATGGTGGGGAAAAGGGTTTACTGAATGGACAAATGTAGGTAAGGCAAAATCCCTTTTCAAGGGTCATGATCAGCCACGTGTCCCGACGGAGCTGGGTTATTATGACTTGACAATGCCTAAAATTCGGGAAGAGCAGGTCCGCCTCGCAAGGGAAGCGGGTATAGAAGGATTTATGTATTGGCATTATTGGTTTGGAGGGGGCCGGACGTTGCTGACGGAAATTATAAAGGAAGTTCAGGAAAGCGGCAAGCCTGATTTTCCGTTTTGTATAGGGTGGGCCAATCATTCATGGTATGCCAAGAATTGGAATCCGGATGGCACGACGTCAAATCGATTGCTCATGGAGCAGACATATCCAGGAATTGATGACGCCAAGGCATATTTTGATTCCCTCCTGCCCCTTTTCAGAGACAAACGGTATATTACTGTTGATGGCTCTCCATTACTGTTGATATATGACCCGGAGTCTGTGCCTGAGGAATACATGCATTTATTCCGGAAATGGAGTGTCGGGAACGGATTCCCCGGAATATTTTTTGTGGCTTATGTGGGCAATCCGAGGATTGATGGCGAGAAGTATATAAAAAAAGGCTTTGATATGATACTCTATCAGAGGCTGACTCCGCCTTCTTCAAAAATAGCACTCAAAGCCGGTGTCCTAGGTAAAGTCGCGCGCCATATGTGGAGAAGAGCTGCCGGTTTCCTTAAAAGGCGTCCCCCGTTCTGTTATAGGTATAAGGATGTATATCCTTCTTTTGTCACGGAGATGGAGAGAAATGTTAATGTGGCTCCTGTGATTCTGCCTCAGTGGGACCATTCACCACGGTCTGGGAGAAACGGTATAATACTGCATGATTCCAGGCCTGAATATTTCTACAGGCATGCCGGAATGGCAATAAAAGCTGTGGAAGCAAAACCCGCGCAGCATCAGCTTATATTTTTGAAGTCGTGGAATGAGTGGGGTGAAGGAAATTACATGGAGCCTGATCTGACTCACGGCAGAGGATATATTGAGGCGCTTCGCAAGGCAGTTGATGAAGCCTGAATCTTTATACTCACTATATCATTTATGGGGGAATCTATTAGGCAGAAGACGGTTAAAGGCACCATATGGTCTGCGGTAGGTGGTTTTGGTGTGCAGGGGGTATCGTTTATTGTCACGATAATAATGGCCCGTATACTTACGCCGGAGGATTATGGACTTGTGGGTATGCTGACTATATTTATCGCTGTAGCCCAGAGCCTTATTGACAGTGGCTTTTCCCAGGGGCTGATCAGGAAGCGGGATGCCGACTATCGAGATATCTCGACAGTGTTTTATTTTAACATAGGAGCCGCCCTGGTGATATATATGATTCTCTATATGTCGGCGCCGCTGATTGCACGCTTTTACGGGATGCCACAATTGGTGTCTTTGACAAGGGTGATAAGTCTTGGCATTGTGATTAATTCATTTGCGATGGTTCAACGTGCGCTTCTGACTATAAAGATGGATTTCAAGACGCAGGCGTTGGCGACTTTGTCCGGTGCAATTGTGGCAGGTGTTGTTGGTATATTCCTGGCCTATCATGGATCAGGTGTATGGTCTTTGGTGTATTATCAATTGATCAACTGCTTTATTACCACGTTGTTACTATGGATTGTGTCGCGTTGGTGGCCTTCCGCCGTTTTTTCCATAAGCTCATTTAAGACACTATTCTCCTTTGGCTCTAAAATAGCAGTATCGTCTGTTATTGACAATATTTACCGAAATATTTATCTGCTGGTCATAGGCAAATGGTTTAAGTCGTCTACTCTTGGTTATTATACCCGGTCACAGCAATTTGGTGAATTGCCTATCAGTTTCAGTGGAATCATACAACGTGTGTCATATCCGGTATTATGCTCCTTTCAGGATGATGATGTCCGTTTAAGGGAGCTGTTCCTTAAATTTATCAACATCTCGGCCTTTGTCACATTTCCGGTAATGATGGGTATAGTTGCTGTGGCTGAACCGATGATTCTGGTTGTGTTAGGGGAAAAATGGCGGTTTTCCGCGCTTCTGCTCCAGATAATGTGTTTTGGATTGATGTGGTATCCCATATGTGCCATAAACCAGAATATACTTCAGGTTAAGGGACGTTCCGATCTGTTCCTTCAAATGGAGATTGTAAAGAAGATAGTGGGTATTGCAATAATATGCATGACGCTTCCGTTTGGCCTCATTCCGCTATGTGTTGGCCAGTCAATCAACTGGATGCTTATCATAGCTATAAATGCCTATTACACGCGACGTGTCATACCTCTTGGCCTTGCAGGTCAGCTTCGAAGTCTGCTGCCCGTCTTGATGTGCAGCCTCATGATGGGTGGCTTCACATGGTTATGCATATTGTTTATCCCAGGCGTTTTATTGCAGCTTGTCTCGGGTGTGGTGTTGGGAATTGCGGTCTATGTAATATTGGCTCGTATCTTTTTGAGGAAGGATTTTGACGAGACGCTATCCATCTTACAGAGAAGAACAAGATAGAGATTATAGATGAAACAGTTGATATTTAAATCGTTAGGTTCGTTAGCGAGGATATGGGGAAAGGTTTACACATATTCGATGTCCCAGGGACTGCATAATCTTCGCACTCGGTTGTATTCGGAGTGGATGTGTGCGTCCTCTCATGGGAGATGGAGAGAGGTCCGTTTCGTATATCCTGTCGGATATATCTATGGGGCAAAATATATTAACCTTGGCAAGGGAGTTACAATTAGCCGGAATTCAGTAATCTGTGCTTATGATAGTTTTGAGGGTGAGAAATTTTCTCCATCGATTGAAATAGGAGATGGTGCCAGACTTGGGGAAGGGACCAATATATCATGCATAGATTCGGTTAAAATAGGAAGGAATGTGCTTTTTGGCAGACGTGTGACCGTGAATGACAATAACCATGGGGATACGGAGCCTTTGACACTGCATAAAAGCCCTATGGAAAGAACGTTGCATACCAAAGGGGGTATCGTCATAGGGGATAATGTATGGATTGGAGACAAGGCTACTATCCTTTCGGGGGTTACGATAGGTGAAGGAGCAGTGGTGGGAGCCAATTCTGTGGTGACAAAAGATGTCGAGCCGTATACTGTGGTAGGCGGAATACCAGCCCGTCGTTTGAAATAACAGGCTTCCATATGCGTGTCAAATGCTGTAGCTAACGTATAAAAAAGAAAAAGGCTGACTCACGTCAGCCGTATTTCTTTCAATTAAAACAACAATAACAACTTTTTTCAGAACGCTTATAGCAGTATATCTTTTGCCTTGGCTTAGTAGCTAACAGGCTTATCTTCATCCTTGTTACGTCTATATAACAAGGGGTGTCGGGAATGGTTCACAGGGAAGAGAAAGATACTGTTTCATTGAGTGTG